>JBKHJU010000121.1:0-6228 GCA_046537985.1 Longimicrobiales bacterium | reverse complement strand
CCCTTTCCGTCCGCCGGCTCCGGGTGCCGGATCAGCGGATGACCGGGGTGGTCATGGCCACGGGAGACCCCGCCAGCGACGAGCCCATGTTTCACGTCACCGCCTCCGGGGCCCGATACCTGGAAGACGAAGGCTGGGTCTTCGTGGACGGACACCTCCGAAAGCTCCTTCCCGACGGTGAGGAGATCACATGGCACTTCGACCGGCTCGTGAGCCGGGGCCTCGACGAGCGCCCCGAGGATCTCCTGGAGGAGCCCCGCGACGAGGAGCTGATGACCTACGGCGAGATGGGTCGCCTGATCGAAGTCATCCGTCGCTCGGGGGGAGACCCGGCCCAGCTCCGGGTCGAGAAGGAGCAGAAGCTGGCCATCCCGGCCGCCACCCTGGTCATCATCCTCTTCGGGGCGCCCCTGGCCACGACCGCCAAGCGCGGCGGGGCCGCATTCGGAGTGGGGGCGGCCCTCGGCTCCACGATCCTCTACCTGATTCTCTTCCGGGTCTTCGGCGCCATGGGTGAGAGCGGCGCCCTCCCACCGCTGCTGGCGGCATGGGCTCCCAATCTACTCTTTCTTCTGACGGGGCTGATGCTGCTGAGCCGGGTGCGGACCTGAGCTAGAGGTCCTCAGCTCCTCGCAGAACCCGTCGGTGAGACGTCCCTCGTAGATCTCCTCCACCGGCCCCCGGAGCACCACGTCGAGCCCTGGGCTCACGGTGACGCCCAGCGTTCCCCCTTCCATCTCGACCTCGATGGAGCCGGGCTCCATCCGACCGGTCGTGACCGCCGCCACGGCCGCGGCGCAGGCGCTCGTGCCCGAAGCCGAAGTCTCTCCCGCGCCCCGCTCCCACACCAGAACCCGGAGGCGGTCCCGTCCCACCACCCGGGCCACCTGGACGTTGAGCCCGTGGGGGAAGGCACGGTGGCTGCCGAGGAAGGGGCCCACGTCCCGGAGCACTTCCACGCCGGGACGCTCGGTGAAGTAGACGCCGTGGGGATTTCCGACGGATACGGGGGTCACCTCCAGCACGCCCCGGGTCGGATGCCGGATTCCCCCCTCCGGAGCCAGGTGCTCCGTGTCGGCATGGACGGCGTCGAACCCCACCCGAGCCCGACCCATGTCCGCACGGACCTCGAGCCGGGGCCCCTCCGCGCGGAACAGGAGCTCCATCGTCACGGTGTCGCCGCCCAGCCCGACGTGGAATTCCTCGCCCTCCTCCACGTCGCCCCGGGAAGCCAGAAACGCGGCGAATACCCGGAGGCCGTTTCCGCTCCGCTCGAACTCGCCGCCGTCGGGGTTGAAGCCCCGCAGGTGGTGGATGCCGGAGTCGTCGATGCCCAGATAGGCGATGATTCCGTCGGCCCCGGCTCCCAGCCATCGGTCGCACACCCGCTCCACCGCCGACGCCCGGGCCATCCAGGCGTCTCCCACGGGAAATACCAGGTAGTCGTTTCCGAGCCCGTGGGCCTTGAAGAAGCCGCCGCGAGGGCGGGTCGGGCACCCGGCGGGTCGGCCGCGGCTTCGGCGGGCGACCCCGCCGGCGATCGGGCGACGGAGTCGGAGCGGGATTCGGATGCGGTCATCTCTTCCTCGTGAAACCTCGTTCGGCGACCCGTCGTAGGGAGCTCCGTATCCGGGAGCGCCACGCCCCACCATCGATCCGACCGGCTTCCGCCGCAACCGTCGACGCGGTCGCAACCATCCGAAACGGTCGTACCGGGGGCGACGGTCGTGGCCGTCGAAGCCCGCCGATCCGGTGAAGGCAACCCGAACACGGAGGATCGCCCGTGAGCCGCTCCGACGTTTTCGTCGCCGCACTCTCGGTCCTCGTCCACCTCGCGGTCGGGACGGATTCCGCCGTCGGGCAGGACGGATCGAGCAGCGACGACGCCTCCGTGGCTTCTGGACCCGCCGCATCCACCCGGGTCCTGCCCGCCGTCCTTCTCGACGGAGCTGAGCCTGTCGTGGACGGCCGGATCGACGAGGACGTCTGGGAGCGGGGCGCCCACGCCGAAGGCTTCGTCCAGTTTCGCCCGGACGAAGGTGCTCCACCTTCCGAGGGCACCGAAGCCTGGATCCTCTACGGGTCCGACGCCCTCTGGGTGGCCGTCCGGGCCCACGACTCCACTCCGGAGGGAATCGTGGGACAGCTCACCCGCCGAGACGAGCACTCGTACTCCGACGAGGTCGCCGTGGCCGTCGACAGCTACTTCGATCGCCGGACGGCCTTCGTCTTCTCGGTCAATCCCGTGGGGGTGCGGAAGGACATCTACATGTTCGAGGACGGTCGCGAGGACGGGTCCTGGGACGCCGTATGGGACGTGGCGACTGCGGTGGACGGCGAGGGTTGGACGGCCGAGTTCCGGATCCCGTACAGCCAGCTCCGGTTCAGCGGAGCCCCGAGCCAGGACTGGGGCGTCAACGTCATGCGCCGCATCGCCCGCCTGGACGAGCAATCGTTCTGGTCGCCCGTCTCCCAGCAACGGTCCGGGATCGTCTCCCAGTTCGGCGTGCTCGAGGGGCTTCAAGGGCTCGAGTCACCCAAACGCCTGGAGATCGAGCCCTACGCCATGGCCCGGGTGGAACGCGCTCCCGGTGAGGCCGGCGATCCCTACTACAGCCCCAACGACCTCCTCGGCGCGGTGGGGGCCGACCTCGAGTACGGGGTGACGAACGACCTGACCCTCAACGTGAGCCTGAACCCCGACTTCGGACAGGTGGAGGCAGACCCGGGAGAGGTGAACCTCACCGCCGTCGAGACCTTCTTCTCCGAGAAGCGCCCCTTCTTCCTGGAGGGACGGAGCATCTTCGACTTCCGGCTCAGCGGAGGAAACAATCAGGAAACCCTCTTCTACTCCCGGCGCATCGGGCGAGCGCCCCAGGGGCGCCCCGACACCGACGGAGGGTACGCCGACACGCCGGCCAACTCGACCATCCTCGGCGCCGCCAAGCTCTCGGGAAAGACCGATGAAGGCTGGTCCATCGGCGTGCTCAACGCCGTCACGGCCGAAGAGGTGGCCCGCGTCGAGACGGGATCCGGATCACGCGTCCAGGAGCCGGTGGAGCCCCGAACCAACTATTCGGTGGCCCGGGTCCAGAAGGACTTCCGGGACGGGTTCAGCGCGCTGGGGCTCATGGCCACGGCCACGGCCCGGGACCGGGGGGTAGCCGACGCCCTCGAGCTGCACCGGGCCGCCCTCACCGGGGGCCTCGACCTTCGCCACCGCTTCGGAGAGGCCGGAGATTACCAGGTGAGCGGGAGCCTCATGGGAAGCCGGGTCACCGGTGCGGCCGCCACACTCGAGACGACTCAGACCTCCTCCGTCCACTACTTCCAGCGTCCCGACGCCGACCACGTGGAGGTCGATCCGACCCGCACCTTCCTGGACGGATGGGGATCCACCCTGAACGTGAGCAAGATCGGAGGAGGATTCTGGCGCGGCACCTGGTTCTTCGAGGCCCGCTCTCCGGGACTGGAGACCAACGACGTGGGATTCCAGAACCGGAGCGACTACTGGGTGACCGGGGGCTTCGTCGGATACCAGGTCACCGAGCCGGGGGAGCACCTGCGGCGCTGGGCCCTGAACGCGAACGCCGTAACCGTCCGGACCCTCTCGGGAGACCGCCTGGACCTGGAGGGAAACGTCAACGGCAGCCTCACCTTCCAAAATCTCTGGGGCGCCAACATGGGCCTCGCCCGCAGCGAGGGCGGCCTCTCGACCACCGATCTCCGGGGCGGTCCGGCCATCCGGACCGATGCCGGGTGGAACGGGTGGGGCGGGATCAACTCCGATTCCCGGAAGCGCCTGCACGGACGCTTCGGCTGGAACTGGTCGGTGACGCCCGAGTCCGACTCGTGGACTCTGAGCTTCGATCAGAATCTCGAGTGGCGAGCGTCATCCAGCGCCAGCGTCCGCTTCCAGCCCTTCGTACGCTGGAACGAGGCCGCCGCCCAGTGGGTGAGGCGGATCGAGCTGGATGGAGGGAGCGGCGCGGGCCCGGGAACCGTGGGAAGCGTCGGGGGTGCCGGCCTCGAAGGAAGGGGAATGGACTACATCTTCGCCCGCCTCGACCAGCGGACCATCGGGCTCACCACCCGCTTCGAGATATCCTTCACCCCGGACCTCTCGCTGCAGCTCTACGCACAACCCTTCATGAGCGCCGGGGAGTATGACGAGTTCAAGCGGGTGACCGACCCTCTGGCCGAGGGCTTCGATGACCGCTGGCAAGCCCTGTCGCCGGTCCGAGCCGGAGACGGCTACGAGATCGACCTGGACGGAGACGGATCGGCCGAATCCTTCGACGACCCCGACTTCAACTCCCTCCAGTTTCGGTCCAACGTGGTGCTCCGCTGGGAATATCAGCCCGGCTCCACCCTCTTCCTGGTGTGGGCCCAGGCCCGGATCGGGACCGGAATCGCCGGCACCCCGGTCCTCCGAGAGGACCTGGGCGACCTCTTCGGGGTCCACCCCACGAACGTCCTGATGCTCAAGGTGAGCTACTGGCTGAATCCCTGAGGCCGGCGCCGTCGCATCGCTCGTGAGACGCTCCCGGGCTGTTCCGTGAGACGTTTCAGCTGGAGCGCGCTCCCCCGCCACGGGGGGTGGAGCGCCGGCTCACCCCGGACGCTGCTCCTCGGCCCGACCTTGGCGTAAGCCGGGTCCTTTCCTAGCTTACCGATACAATTCGGGAAGCTGGCGATTTGTGGCAGCTTGCGGCCAGGGTAAACAAACAGCTAAAGAGCCGTCTCACCCCGTCGGACTTCCCCGAACAGTTCGCCTGTATCGTCGGGCGTCGCCCATTTCGCGGCCGGCTTCAGCGTCGTGGTCCCTGCCGTGCCGTGAGGATGGATGCGTCGCCGTTCCAACGCCGAGGTCGGCCATGACCGACAGTTCGAGTCGCGCACCCAGCGGTGCATCGACATCCACATCGGGCCTGTCTCCCGCCGAGCGGCGGGAGCGCCTCCATGCGGCCCTCGAGGATCGGATCCTCGTCCTGGACGGGGCCATGGGGACGATGATCCAGACGTACGGCCTGGACGAGAAGGACTTTCGGGGTGAGCGCTTCGCGGATCACGAGAAGGAGCTCCAGGGCAACAACGAGCTCCTTTCCCTGACCCGTCCCGACGTCATCGGTGAGATCCATCGGGCGTATCTCGAGGCCGGCGCCGACATCCTGGAGACCAACACCTTCAACGCCAATCGCTTCTCCCAGGCGGACTACGACACCGAGGACGAAGTCTACGACCTGAACCGGTCGTCGGCGGAGATCTCCCGCCGCGAGGTGGACGAGTACCTCGAGGAGACCGGCGAGCTGCGGTGGGCGGCCGGCGCCATCGGCCCCACGAACCGGACCGCCTCCATCTCTCCCGACGTGACCGACCCGGCGTACCGCAACGTCACCTTCGAGAGGCTGGTGGAAGCCTACACGGAGCAGGCCCGGGGCCTCCTGGACGGGGGCGTGGACCTGTTCCTGGTGGAGACCGTCTTCGACACCCTGAACTGCAAGGCGGCCCTCTTCGCGCTTGGCGAGCTCCTGGAGACCCGGGGTCGGGAGCTACGCGCCCGGATCGACGCCGGTGACGTCGCCGCCGACGCGGGGCGAGAGCTGACCGACGACGGCGCCCTCGCCGTGCCCATCATGGTCTCGGGCACCATCACCGACCGGAGCGGGCGGACCCTCTCGGGACAGACCCCCGAGGCCTTCTACCACTCGGTCCGCCACGTGGACCTCCTCAGCGTGGGGCTCAACTGCGCCCTGGGCCCGGAAGAGCTCCGGCCCCACCTGGAGGAGCTCGCCGAGGTCTCCGAGTTCCGGGTCTGCGCTTATCCCAACGCCGGGCTCCCCAACGAGTTCGGGGGCTACGACGAGACCCCGGAATCCATGGCCGCCCACTACCGGGAGTGGGCCGAGAGCGGTTTCGTGAACCTGCTCGGAGGCTGCTGCGGCACGACCCCGGATCACATCCGGGCCTTCGTGGACGCCGTACGAGACGTGGCCCCCCGGAAGATCCCGAAGCCGCCGGTCCGGACCCGCCTCTCGGGCCTGGAGCCGCTGACCATCGGCCCCGACTCCCTCTTCGTGAACGTGGGAGAACGAACCAACGTCACGGGGTCTCGTCGCTTCCGGGAGCTCATCACCGAGGATGACTACGAGACAGCCCTCGAGGTGGCCCGGGACCAGGTGGAGGGGGGCGCCCAGATCATCGACGTCAACATGGACGAGGGGCTTC
>JBKHJU010000120.1:0-6229 GCA_046537985.1 Longimicrobiales bacterium | reverse complement strand
GGAGATCCTGGGGCGCACCCCGACCTTCACCGAGCTCGGGGTCTTCAGCGCCATGTGGTCGGAGCACTGCGGCTACAAGAACTCCCGGCCGCTGCTGAACAAGCTTCCCACCGAGGCCCCCTGGGTCATCCAGGGACCGGGCGAGAACGCGGGGGTCATCGACGTGGGAGAGGGATACGCCCTGGCCTTCAAGATCGAGTCCCACAACCACCCGTCGGCGGTGGAGCCCTACCAGGGAGCCGCCACGGGGATCGGAGGCATCCTCCGCGACGTCTTCACCATGGGGGCCCGACCCATCGCCACCCTGAACTCACTCCACTTCGGCGACCTGGACGACCCCCGGGTCCGGTACCTCTTCGGAGGCGTCGTGAAGGGGATCGGGGATTACGGAAACTGCGTGGGGATTCCGAACCTGGGGGGCGAGGTCTGGTTCGACCGCGGCTTCCGTGGGAATCCCATCGTGAACGCCATGTGCCTCGGCCTCATGAAGACCGAGGACCTGATCCGGGGCGAGGCCGAGGGGGTGGGCAACACCCTCATGGCGGTGGGGGCCCGGACGGGCCGCGACGGGATCCACGGCGCCACCTTCGCCAGCGAGGAGCTGTCGCAGGACGCCGACGAGGCGAGCCGACCCCAGGTCCAGGTGGGGGATCCCTTCACCGAGAAGCTCCTCCTGGAAGCCAGCCTCGAGCTCATCAAGAGCGGTCACATCGTCGGCATCCAGGACATGGGTGCGGCGGGGCTGACCTCTTCGGCGTCGGAGATGGCGGGCCGGTCCGGCACCGGCGTGGAATTCGACACGGCGAAGGTACCGGTGCGGGAGCCCGGCATGACGCCGTACGAGATCCTCCTTTCCGAGTCCCAGGAACGGATGCTGGTGGTAGCGAAGGCGGGCCGCGAGGACGCCGTCCGGGGGATCCTCGAGAAGTGGGAGCTGGAAGCCGCCGTGATCGGAAAAGTCACCGACGACGGGCTCTTTCGAGTCCTGGAGGACGGAGAGCCCGTGGCCTCCATTCCGGCCCTCCCCCTGACCGAGGACTGCCCCACCTACATCCGGGAAGGACAGGAGAGCGCCGAGGTGGTGGAGCTCCGCAGGTGCGACCTCTCACGGCTGGACGAGCTCGAAGGCGACCGGACCGAGGACTTCCTCCAGCTCCTGGCGTCGCCGAACGTGGCCTCGAAGCGCTGGGTCTTCGGGCAGTACGACACCACCGTCCGGGGCAACTCCGTGCTCCGTCCGGGCGGGGACGCCGGCGTGGTCCGGATCGCCGACACGAACCGGGGAGTGGCGGCCAAGACGGACTGCAACGCCCGTTACGTCTACCTCCATCCCCGGCGGGGCGCCCGGATCGCCGTGGCCGAGGCGGCCCGGAACCTGGTGTGCGTGGGGGCCGTGCCCACCGCCGTCACCAACAACCTGAACTTCGGAAGCCCCCTGAAGCCTGCGGTGTACCATCAGTTGAAGGAGGCCGTCGAGGGGATGGCCGAGGCGTGCGAGCTCTTCGAGACGCCGGTCACGGGAGGGAACGTCTCCCTGTACAATGAGACGGACGGACGGCCCATCTACCCCACCCCGGTGATCGGAATGGTGGGAATCGTCGAGAATCTGGCACACGTGACCGGCCACGGCTTTCAGGCCGAGGGTGACGCGATCCTCCTCCTGGGAGAGAACCGGGGCGAGATGGGAGGCTCGGAGTACCTCTACCGGTTGGAGGGCGAGGTGGCCGGAGAGCCGCCGGCGGTGGACCTGAAGGCGGAGCGGAGGCTCCAGCACGGGGTGCTGGCCATGATCCAGCAGCGCGTGCTTCGCTCGGCCCACGACTGCGCCGAGGGAGGGCTCGCCTGCGCCCTGGCCGAGTCGGCCCTGGGACGGGGACCCGCCGAGGGAGCGTCGACCGTCGGGGTGGACGTGGAGCTCGAGGAGCCCCTCCCCGCCGTTCCCCTCCTCTTCGGGGAGAGCCAGGGACGGGTCGTCGTCTCGTGCGCCGAGAAGCGCGTGGGCGCCGTCTTCCACCTGGCGAAGCAGCACGGGATTCCGTGCCGCCGGATCGGCGTCGTCACCGGGGCGGGCACGCCCTTCCGCATCCGCACGCCCACCGGCGAGATCCGCTGCGAGGCGACGGCCCTGGAGGCAGCGTACTTCGACACCATCCCCCGGATCATGGATCGAGCCGTGGACCGGGAGTCCGAGCCCCTGACCGCAGGCCACTCGTGAATCCTTCTCAGATGGAGCTTCCCGTGCACCCGGGTTCGTCCGGACCCGACGAGCCGGCCGGATCCCGGCGGGACTCACCCCGGCGCGAAGGACCCCGGGACGTCCTCACGGCCGGCCTCGAGCCGGGCATGCACGACGAGTGCGGGGTCGTGGGCATCTCCGGAATCGAGAACGCCGCCGAGCTCACCTTCCTCGGGCTCTACGCCCTGCAGCACCGGGGGCAGGAGTCGGCGGGAATCTGCGCCATCGAGGACGGAACGGCCCGGGTCCACAAGGACACGGGTCTGGTCTCGGACGTCTTCAACGCCGAGAACCTCTCCAAGCTCAAGGGGAGCACCTCGGTGGGCCACGTCCGCTACTCCACCGCCGGCGGGAACCACATCGAGAACGCCCAACCCATCCTGGTGCGCTACGCCGAGGGCGACCTGGCCATCTCCCACAACGGAAACCTGACCAACGCCCAGGATCTGCGGAACCGCCTCGTCTCCGAGGGATCCATCTTCCAGACCTCCAGCGACTCGGAAGTCATCGTCCACCTCGTGGCCCGCTCCCGGCACGAGACCATCGACGGGCAGATCGACGACGCCCTGACCCAGCTCGAGGGCGCCTACTCCCTGGTCATGACCGTGGGCGAGACCATCTACGCCGTCCGGGATCCCCGGGGCTTCCGCCCCCTGATCGTCGGGCGGAAGGACGGGGGCACCATCGTCACCAGCGAGACGTGCGCCCTGGACATCATGGGTGCCGAGTACGTCCGGGACGTCGAGCCGGGCGAGGTGCTCAAGATCCGGGGTCAACAGATCGACCGACTCCGGAGCCTCCCGGCCGCGCCCCAGCCCGCCCCCTGCATCTTCGAGCTGGTCTACTTCGCCCGCCCCGACTCCCACCTCTTCGGAGCCAGCGTCGACCGGGCCCGGCGAGCCTTCGGCCGGCAACTGGCCCGGGAGCACCCCGTGGAGGACGCCGATTGCGTGATCTCGGTGCCGGACAGCGCCAACTCGGCGGCCCTGGGCTACGCCGAGGAGAGCGGGGTCGCCTTCGAGCTGGGGCTCCTCCGGAACCACTACGTGGGACGAACCTTCATCCAGCCCACCCAGGCCGACCGGGACTTCGGCGCCCGCATCAAGTACAACCCGGTCACCGAGGTCCTGGAGGATCGGAAGGTGGTGGTCGTGGACGATTCCCTGGTCCGGGGCACCACGAGCACGTCGCTCGTGAAGTTCATCCGGGAGGCCGGAGCGAAGGAGGTTCACCTCCGGATCGCCAGCCCGCCGGTGCGCTTTCCCTGCTTCTACGGAATCGACATGCCCACGAAGGAGGAGCTCATCGGCTCCCGCCTCACCGTGAGCGGGATCCGTGAGGAGATCGGGGTCGACTCCCTGGGCTACCTGTCGCTGGAGGGGATGAAGGAGGCGGTGGAGGAGCACGGCCCCTTCTGCGATGCCTGCTTCTCGGGAGACTACCAGGCGCCCCTGGTGGACGTGGATCGGGGACTCGCCCCGAGCACCGAAGCCCCGGGCTGTTGAGCGAGCCGGGTTCGGGTCCCCCTTCGACCGACCCCGGCTCGGCTCGTCTTCGGCGAATCCCGGTCACCCCTCCACCAGCGGATCCGGGTCGTCCTCCACGTACTTCTCGGCCATGTCCACGAACTCCCTGGAGCCCATGTACAGAGGGGTCCGCTGGTGGAGCTCCGTGGGCTCGATCGAGAGGATGTCCCGGTGCCCGTCGGACGCCCGCCCGCCCGCCTCCTGGCAGATCAGGGCCAGGGGCGAGACCTCGTAGAGGAGGCGCAGCTTTCCGGTGGGCACCGCCTGGTCCGGAGGATACATGAAGATCCCTCCGGTGAGGATGGTCCGGTGGAAGTCGGCCACCAGGGATCCGATGTAGCGGGAGGTGAAGGCCTCGTCCCGACCCGGGCGCGGCGCGCCGTCCTCCGTCCCCTTCAGATGTCGCATCAGGGCCCGCTGCCCCTCGTGCCACAGGGGATAGTAGGACTCGTTCACCGAGTAGACCCGCTTCGGGGGCTGGGGCATCCGGATGTCGGGATGGCTCAGGAGGAACTCACCGATGGACGGGTCCAGGGTGAACCCGTGGACGCCGTTCCCGCTGGTGTAGACCAGCATGGTCGACGACCCGTAGACCACGTATCCCGCGGCGACCTGACGGTATCCCGGTTGAAGGCAGTCCTCCAGCCCCCCCCGATCCCCCGACGAGACCTTGCGAACGATGGAGAAGATCGTGCCGATGGAGACGTTCACGTCGATGTTCGACGAGCCGTCCAGGGGATCGTAGAGGAGGACGTAGTCCCCGGTGGGAAAGCGCTCGGGGATCGGGATCACGTCCTCCGACTCCTCCGAGGCCATGCAGCAGAGGAGGCCGGCGTGGTCCAGGGCCTTGTAGATGACCTCGTTGGCGAAGACGTCCAGCTTCTGGACCCGCTCTCCCTGGACGTTGCGGTCGCCGGTGGCCCCGAGGATGTCCACGAGGCCGGCCTTGCTCACCTCGCGCTGGATGAGCTTGGCCGCCAGGGCCAGGTCGGTGAGGATGTTGCTCAGAGCACCCCGGGCCTCGGGATACTTTCGCTCCTCCTCGATGATGTGGCGATCGATGCTGATGACGCTGGTGTTGTTGGCCATCGGTACCCTGGCTCTGCCGTGGACGTGTGCTGGGTATCGTCACCTATAGGCACGGTCGGCCCGAGGGTCAACGGAGGGTGGAGGTTCCGGCGTGGGCCGGGGCCGGGTCGGACCGCTCGGGCACGTCCGGGAGGCTCGCGCTCCAGCTTCCGTCGTCCCGGGCCCGGATCACCACCGTGCCGTCCCGGTCCGTCCGGAAGAGCCGGGCTCCCGCACTGGCGAGGCGCTCCATCACCTCCGGATGAGGATGGCCGTATCGATTCCGGAAACCCACGGAGATCATGGCGGCCTCGGGGCGCATCGCCTCGAGGAACCGTCGCGACGTCGACGTCAGGCTCCCGTGGTGGCCCACCTTCAGGAGCTGGACCGGTTCGGAGATCCTCCGCGCCGCCGCCTCCTCCACCTCCGCCGGGGCGTCGCCGGTGAGGAGCGCCCGGAAGCGCCCCCACGTAACCAGGAGGACTACCGAGCCGTCGTTGGCGTCCTCCAGGCGTGCCGTGACGATGCCGGTGTCCGGGATCCCCGCAACCCCACGTCCTACTCCTGGAGGGCCGGGCCCGTCCCCCGTGGTCCCACGCCCGCCCTCCACGCCCGGCACCGGATGGAGCACCCGGATCTCGACTCCGTCGAGCTCGAGGGACGGATGGCTCGCCGCGGGCCACCACGCTACCCCCCTCTCCTCCGCCGCCACCAGGACGTCCTCGAAGGGCGCCTTGGCGGCGATCCGACCCGGGTCGAGGACGCCTCCGACCTCCAATCCCCGGAGGACGGCCGGAGCTCCGCCGATGTGATCCAGATCCGGATGGGTGAGGATCAGGGCTTCCAGGCGCCCCACCCCGGCACGCCGCAGGAAGGGGAGGACCCTCCGGGCTCCGGCGTCGAAATCCCGGCTTCGCGGGCCCGAATCCACCAGGATCCAGCGGCCCCGGGGAGACCGGATGGCCAGGGCGTCCCCCTGGCCCACGTCGATGGCGACGATCTCCAGGGTGCCCGCCGTGCCGGGTGCTCCCACCACCGGGGCGAGGAGGAGACCGGCGACCCCGCCCACCGTGGCGAGGGTCCACCGAATCCGGCCGGTGACCCGGCTGAGGAAGACCCGGGAAACGCCCCATCCGACGGCCGCACTCCCTCCGGCAAACAGGACGTGCCACCGGGACACCCAGCCGGCGTCCCCCTGGAGGGAAGCCACCAGGCCCGCCCCCCGGATCATGCCCTCCAGGAGGAGGGCCACGCCTCCCGCCAGGAACTCGGCCACCGGCGGCGTCACCACGTCCAGGGCCAGGCACGCGAAGATACCCGGGATGGCGAGGGCCACGAGAGGTCCCAGAACGAGGGTCGCCGGGATGCCCAGCAGGGGCACCTGCCCGAAGTGCCACGC
>JBKHJU010000119.1:0-6245 GCA_046537985.1 Longimicrobiales bacterium | reverse complement strand
CCGGAGACCTCGCTGGACGGCGCGTCGTCCGTGCCCATGGCGTCCAGGGCGATCCGCACTGGCCCCCCTTAGCGGAATGTTGAGGAGTCGATCAGTCCAGTTCCGGCTCCACCACGGCCTCCCCGCGATACTGACCGCAGGTCGGGCACACGTGATGGGGACGCTTGGGGTCGCCGCAGCTCCGGCACACGTCCAGGGTGGGACTCTCGGCCTTGTAGTGCGTGCGGCGCTTTCTCTTGCGCTGCTTCGACGTTCGCTTCTTTGGTACGGCCATGGTGCTCACTCACTCCGTCTTGAGCTCCCGAAGAGCGTCCCAGCGGGGGTCCCGCTCCATCGGGTCGCAGTCGCATTCACGCTCGTTCAGATTCGCGCCACACCGGGGACAGAGTCCCCGGCACTCCGGCTTGCACTCCACGTAGAGGGGGGCCGCGAGGATCGTTTCCTCCCGGATGGCCTCTCCCAACTCCAGCTTTCCGGAACCCAGGTCGTACTCGTGCACCCCTTTGCCGTCATCCTTCTCTCCTTCGACCTCGTCCTCCGGTACGAAGAGGATGTAGACCTCCTCCTCGAACGGCACGTCGACGGGCTCGAGGCAGCGACGGCAGTCCCGGGCCAGGACTCCGCCGACCCTCCCCCTCACCACGAGCTCCCCGCTCTGCAGCGGGGACACGTTCAAGTCGACGCTCAAGGGCGACGAGAGGGGCAGGTCGGCCCCATCGAAGAGGTCGGCGTCCTTCGGGACCTCCCCGTGGACTTCAATCGGACCGGTTTCGCGCTCCAACCGGACCAGATCGAGGGTCAGCATAGTCTGTAAGGTTATCGGATTTTTGCCAATCCTGTCAACGCGAAGCGGCTGCTGTGATTACGCCGCTAGTAGCCCCCGATCAGGCGGTGCCGGCTGAAGAAGAAGCCGATCTCCTTCTCGGCGTTCTCCGGCGAATCCGACGCGTGGATGGCGTTGCGCTCCTTCGACTCGGCGAACAGGGATCGCACCGTCCCCTCCTCGGCCTCGGCCGGATCCGTGGCCCCGATGGCGGTCCGGAGCGCCGGAACCGCGTCGTCGGCCTCCACGACCATGGGAATGACGGGCCCCGAGGTCATGAACTCCACCAGGGACTCGAAAAACGGGCGCTCCCGGTGAACGGCGTAGAACTCTCCCGCCTGAGCCGCGTCGAGCCGGGTCATCCGGAGAGCGACGATGCGGAAGTCCTCGTTCTCGAGATGAGCGATGATCTTTCCCGCCTTTCCGGCGGCGACGGCGTCGGGCTTGATGATGGCCAGCGTCTGACTCATGAAGACGACTCGTGTGTCATGTATGGGTAAGCAGCGTCTTCGAGCAATCAACGTCCGAAGAGCTGTCGGAGCACGGTTTCCCGGGTCAGGAACCCGATGAGCTCGCCCTCCCGGACCACCGGGAGCTGGGCGACCTTCTTGTTCACCATGGTGTTGGCCGCCTCCACGAGGGCCTGATCCTCGGACACGCAGAGGACCGACCTCGACATCACGTCCCGGGCGACCGAAGGCCCCTGGTCCTGGGCCTCTCCACCCAGCCGCCGGGGAAGGAGGTGGGCAAGGGCGTCGCCCGCAGTGAGGATCCCCAGGACCTCGTGGCTCTCTCCCACGACCGGCACGGCGTGGAGGCTCCGCCGGATCATGAGATCCACGACCTCTTCCATGGGCGTGTCCGGATACACCCGATACTGGAGAGGGGTCAGGGCGTCGGCGACGAGAAGGCGATCGTGAACCTCGAAGATCTCCAGGTCCTCGAGGGAGATGATCCCTTGCGGATCCTCGGCCTCGAGAACCGCCCGGGCACGATCCGAATCCCGGAAGAACCGCACCAGGGTCGGAATGGCCTGGACCCGGAGGTTGGAGATCCGCCGCGGCGTCAGGACGAGGACGACGGAGCGGGCCAGGGTCGCATCGCCCTTCCTTCCGCGACGGACATCCACCCGGAAGGGAGCCGACGAGACCCCGAGTGCCACGGTGAGCTCATCGACGCCCTCCGTCTCGGCAGCGCCGAGGAGGATGGCCTCGTTGACCCGGACGAGATCTCCCCCCTCTCCGGAAAGCACCTCCCTGATGATCTCCTCCTCCGCATCCTCCGCCAGAGCGCCCCTTTCGACGAGGAGCGTCGCCACGGAGCCGATGGCGTCGCGCAGGTCCCGGACTTCCATGGGAAGCCGGATGCGATCCGCGGTCAGGAGCTCGGAGAGCTTCATGGCACCCTCCTACTCGGTCCGGAGAAATGGGGGGAGGTGGTCGGTCGGCCTGATCAGCCGCCCAACGCCTCCTGGATCAGCTCGGCGATCTCCACCGGGCGTCGGGCCACCAGGATACCGTTCTCCTCGAACGCCCTGATCTTCTCCTCGGCGGTCCCGGAAGAGCCGCTGATGATGGCTCCCGCGTGTCCCATCCGACGTCCCGGAGGCGCCGTGCGTCCGGCGATGAAGCCCACCACCGGAACATCCACCGACTCCTTCACATAGCGGGCCGCTTCCTGCTCGTCGGTCCCGCCGATCTCGCCGATGACCACGATGGCCTCGGTGTCGGAGTCCCGGGTGAAGGCCTCGAGGCAGTCGACGAAGGAACTCCCGATGAACGGATCTCCCCCGATGCCCACGCACGTGGTCTGGCCGAGTCCGGCCCGGGTGAGGTGGAATACGGCCTCGTAGGTCAGGGTCCCCGACCGGGAGATGACGCCCACCGGCCCCGGTGTCACGATCTGGGCCGGGAGGATCCCCACCTTGGCCTTTCCGGGCGAGATGAGGCCCGGGCAGTTGGGCCCGAGAAGCCGTGCGCCACGATCCTCGACGTAGGCCAGGACCCGGGCCATGTCCTGGACCGGGATGCCCTCCGTGATGGCCACGATGAGGTCGACGCCGGCATCGGCGGCCTCCATGATGGCTCCGGCGGCGAAAGCCGGGGGGACGTAGATGACGGAGGTGTCGGCGTCCGTCTCCTCCACGGCACGGTCCATGGTGTGGAAGATGGGCACTTCTTCTCCGCCGGGACCCTCGAAGGTCTGTCCGCCCCGGCCCGGAGTCACCCCCGCCACGACCCGAGTGCCGTACTCGATCATCTGTGTGGTGTGGAAGGAACCGTCCCTTCCCGTGATCCCCTGGACGACGAGGCGGGTCGAATCGTCTATGAATATGGCCATTCTCTAAGCTCGCTCGTTCTCTTCGATCGCTCTCGGTTTCTTCCCGGATCCCGCTCGGACCTCGTGATCGCGTCCTACCGTCCGCCCGTCAGTCGGCCCCGGCCAGCTCCACGGCCCGCTGGACGACCTCTTCCATCGAGGTGCCGGCCGAGAACCCGGCCTCGTCCAGGATCTTCACCGCCTCCTCCTCGTTGGTGCCGGTGAGGCGGATCACGATTGGGGCCTCGATGTCGGAGCTCCGCGTGGCCTCCACGATCCCGTTCGCCACGTCGTCGCAACGGGTGATGCCCCCGAAGATGTTGAAGAGGATGACCTTCACGTCGGGATCCGAGGTGATGATCTCCAGAGCCGCCAGCACCTTGTCGGGGCTCGACGAGCCACCGATGTCGAGGAAGTTCGCGGGCTCGCCCCCGTAGTGCTTGACCAGGTCCATGGTCGCCATGGCCAGGCCGGCACCGTTGACGCAGCATCCCACGTTCCCATCCAGCTTCACGAAGCTGAGGCCGGCTTCCCGGGCCCGGGTCTCGGACCAGGGCTCGGTGTCCGTGTCCCGGTACTCGGCGATGTCGGGATGCCGGAAGAGGGCGTTGTCGTCGACGCTCATCTTTGCGTCGATGGCCTTCACCTCGCCGTCCGGCGTGGTGATGAGAGGGTTGATCTCGGCCATCTGCCCGTCCGCGCCCCGGAAGGCGTCGTGGAGCTTCGAGACCACCTTCGACGCCTGCTTGACGAGGTCGGCGTCGTCGTAGAGGGCGGCGGCCAGCCAGTAGGCCTGGTGGGGGAGGAGGCCGTAGCGGGGGTCCACCGTCAGCTTCCGGATCGCCTCGGGCTTCGTCCTGGCCACCTCCTCGATGTCCACGCCCCCCTCCGAGGAGACCATGAAAACCGGTGCCCGGGCGCTCCGATCCATCAGCACCCCGACGTAGGCCTCCGTCTCGATGTCCTCGGCCGGGGTGACCAGGACCTTTCGGACCTCCAGCCCGTTGATGGTCATGCCGAGAATGCTGTCGGCGTGCGCCCGGATCTCGTCCGGATCGGACGCGAGCTTCACCCCGCCCGCCTTTCCGCGGCCACCGGTGTGCACCTGGGCCTTCACCACCACGGTTCCACCGTACTTCGCGGCGATCTCGACCGCCTCGTCGGGCGTGGTGGCGACCTCGCCCGGAGGCACGGGGATGCCCGCGCTCCGGAAGACTTCCTTCGCCTGATATTCGTGTATGTCCATGGAATTCGTCCGTGTCCCGCAGTCGAGTCTCGGATCCGGTGTCGCAGGCGTCCGGTGCGGCACCACCCTTCAAAAGCCCGCCGGAGGCGTCGTCGGTGGTCGCCCCCGGCAGGCTCATCGAGCGGGCAGAAGGTACCCGGACTGCCGGAGGGGATCAAGGAATGGAGGAACCGGGCCGTGCTCCTACCGGGACGCCCCCTGCAGGATGGTGCGCAGGCGATCCAGGGCGTCCCCGAAGCCCGACCAGTCGCCATTCCGGAGTCGTTGCTCTGCCGAATCCAGGAGCTGGAGGGCCTCCACCGGCCACTGCCGAGTCGAGGCGGCGGGCAGCGGAGCCCCTTCGCCTACTTCGGCTTCCGACCCGACGTCCGCACCCACGGTCGGAAAGATCCCGGCCAGGCCCGCACCCAGGAGGGCGTCGAGAGCCCCGGTCAGGGTCTCGGTCATGACCACGCTCCGGCCGTCGCTCAGGACGAATCGCCGCAGCTCGGGGATGGCGTCCTCGGACGCGGCCAGGAAGATGGGCTCGAGATAGATCAGGCTCTCTCCCACCGGGACCAGGTGGAGGTGACCCGTCCACACCTGGCTCCCCCCGGTGCGCCAGAGGGAAAACTGCTCCGAGATGACGGGATCCTGCTCCACGAGGGCCTCGACCTGTCGGGGACCCGGTACCTGGTCCTCCACCGCCGCGTCCAGGAGGACGAGCTCACCGTATCGCTCCGGGTCGCCCCGGGCGGCGAGGACCCCCGTGAGATTCTGACGCCCCACGGGCACGAAGACCGTGGTGACGTAGAAGCTCGGCTCGTCCTCGCCCGGGAGACGGTAGTAGGCGTATTCGGAGCGGTACGGCACGGACCGGGCCCCCTGCCCCAGCTCCTGGGGCCTGGACCAGACGTCCTGCTGGCCGTGGAACATCTCCGGCGTCGCCTGATGGTATTGGCGAAGGACGTCGGCCTGGAGGTCGAGGAAGGAGCGGGGATAGCGGATGTGGTCCCGAAGCCCCGACGGCATCTCCTCCATGGATCGGAAGAGACCCGGAAAGGCCCGGGAATATCCCTCCAGAAGGGGGTCGTCGTCCCGGATCGCATAGAAGCGGACGGCGCCGGAGACGGCGTCCACGGTGACCTTCACGCTGTTTCGCACGTAGTTCACCCGTCTGCGTCCCTCCACCTCGTGGGCCGACGAGAGGGGAAGGTTCCGGGTGGCGGTGAATCCGTCCATCATCCAGACGATCCGCCCTTCGTGCACCACCGGATAGGGCGCCTCCAGGTACTCCAGAAAAGGGGCGATCTCACGCACCCGCTCCTGGACCTGACGCCGGAGAACGAATCGGGACTGATCGGAGATCTCCGAGGCAAACAGCAGGTTGGCGTCCCGATACTGCCACGCCAGCGCCAGGGTCCGAAAGGGCGAGTCCAGGAGGATCCCCCGGGGGTAGTCCACGCCCGCTTCGAGGGGCTCGCCTCCGGGCTCCTCCAGGATCCCCTCTCCCGGATTCAGCACGGCGTAGAGCTGAGGGCGGGTCTGGAAAAAGACCGCCGGCCGATCGATGGCGAGATCCGGAGGAACTCCCTCCTCCTCGGTGAGCTCGGGGGGGATTCCCGTCAGGAGCATCCGGGGTCGTCCCTCCGACGTGCGGCTCGTCGCCGCGCTTGCCACCGCCCCCATGCCGGCGATGTAACGTCGGCGAAGGTGGAGGTTCTGCCAGTTCGGATCCTCGATGCTGGCGGGGTCGATCTGTCGGGACGAGAGGGCGACCACTTCCATTCCGTCGGGACCCGGATACCGGTCGAAGTCCACCTCGGGAAACTGGTAGTAGCGGAAGCGGGCCTCCACCTCACGGTACGTGGTCAGGAG
>JBKHJU010000118.1:0-6249 GCA_046537985.1 Longimicrobiales bacterium | reverse complement strand
GCCCGATCCCGGTCTGCGGCGGCTCGAGTCCCCCGCAGACCGCACGCACACCCTCTCCTTCCCCGACCTGGGTGGTGGGGGAGGCGGGGTAAGGACCTCCGTCGACACGCTCCCGGGAGTAGCTCGGGGGTGCATCCCTCTCACGAGGTAATCTGCGGCGCGCAGCGGAGAATCGTGGCCCGACGAATGGCCTAACGCGCGCCGCAGCTTAGCGAACGCGGACGCCAGACCTCCGCGGGAACGTGAGCGGCCTCGTGAGAGGGATGCACCCCCGAGCTACTCCTCCACAAAGTTCACCGGCGAGGGCCCGAACGAGAGCCAGGTCCCCCGGTACCCGGAGCCGTACCGGTCTTCGGCCTCCCAGTCGCACACCCCGTCGGGGAAGACGTCCCGGAGCTCGGCCCACTCCTCGTCGGTGAAGGTCACGGAGTACTCGTCCCGGGCGGTCGGCTTCAGGCGGCACGCCACGACGTCGTTCTCCAGGGGAGCTCCGGCGACGTGCCGGGGGGTGGGGTAGGCGGGATAGAGCTCGCTGCAGCGTCCGGTGCCGTCGAAGCGCTGGGGCTCGTCGACCCGGATCCGGGTCTCCCGGGTCGTGTCCCAGCAGTGGTCGACGAGACCGGCCGGCCGATTCTCGACGACCTTCTCCGCGAGCGGCGCCGCGGTCGTGTCCTGGAAGGCGGCCACGAGCCAGCGATCCATCTGGCGGAAGAGGACGCCCAGGTCCGGGCACTCCTCGGTGAAGCCCCAGCATCCGCCCACCGCCATGACGTGGTTGTCGGAGTGGCCGTTCGCTTCCTGAAGCCGAGCCCGGGTGGAGAACTGGTGGACGATCATGTGGATGTCCCCGCCCTCCCGATGATCCGTGTAGCTCCGGTAGTCGATGATCGGGGTGTGTGCGAGCCCCCCGCCCCCGTGGAGGATGCGCCCGGTCCCCAACGCTCGCTCCGCCGCCACTCGACCCGCCCCGTGGCGCTCCGGAACGTGGTTCAGATCCGCGTCGAATCCCCCGATGTCCCGGTTGAGATCCAGGAACTGGCGCACCGAGATCGTCCCGTCCTCCAGGGCGGCCAGGCCGTACTGGACTCCCCGGTTGTCCAGGGGTCGGGCGGCGACGGGAGTGCCGGCCGGTCCAGGCTCGGCGGCGACGCCGTAGACGTTCACCGTGTGGTCGTGGACCGTGGCTCGGACGCCGTCGGGATTCCCCGCGGGGTCGTAGCGGCGCTCCTCGAGAGCGGGAAGGCTCAGCTCCCCACCCTGCTCCTCGGGCGGATCCTCCGGCTCGTAGGTGGGATCGAGTCGTGCCGCGCCCCGGCTGAGGTTGGGGATGCTCTCCCAGACGCCGAAGCCCGAGACGGCCCGCTCCTGCTCCCGGCTCAAGGCATCGGGCGCAGTCGCGGAGAAATAGTGGTGGAGGAGCCGGGAGTCGGCGAGGGTGAAGATGGTGGCCGACGTGACGTCGGGGAAGCTGGACGAGACGATGATGCCGTCGAAGACGCCGGGATAGTTGTCCGCCGTCTGATGGCTCTGATACGAGCCTCCCGATCCGCCGGTCCCGATGGTGTAGCGGGGCGGACCGTAGGCCTCCACGAAGCGCTCCTTGACCATGATGTGGGTCTCGGAGGCCAGGAGGTCGTTGCAGTTCTGGCCGAAGACGTTGAGCGAAGCGGAGGCGACGGCGTACCCCATGTCCAGGAGGCCTTCCCGGAGAACGCCGCCGGTCCGGTCACCCTGCTGATACCATCCGGACCGGCATCCGCCTCCGTGGGTGTAGACCAGCTTTCCGTTCCATCCCGGGCTAGCAGCCCAGGGGTCCGGCGCGGGCTCGGCGGGATCGTGGAGCATGGCGATCTCGTAGACGGCCCGATTCACCGTCCCCGTCTCCACCCGGACGATGAAGGGCACCTCCCGACCGTGGAGCGTCCGGGCCGTCGCCGCGTCGGTGGGTACATCCGCATCTCCCGGCACCGTCCCTTCCGAGCTCTGGCCGGGGTAGGGCCTGAATTCCCCGTCCGTCGACGACAGATAGACGTAGTCCACCCGGGTGTCTACGGCACAGTCGTCGCCCAGGGGCGGTCCGAGAGTGCCTCCCGCGGCCAGCTCGAAATCTTCGGTCTGACAGATGAAGGGCTCCTCGTGGGGCCCGGAGAAGACGGGCCCGGAGACCGGATAGCTCGTCAGGGCCAGAGCCGCGTCCTCGTCCGCCCCGGGGGCGCCGGCCACCACCTCGTTGGCTCCGGGGGCGAGTCCCTCGACGAGCCCCACGAGTCGCCCGCGGTCCCCTACGGCGGATCCCGGGGGCGTCGGCTCGAGCGGCCGTTGTTCGACCCGGCGGAATCGATCCGTCACGTCCGCGCCGTTGGACTCCACGGTCAATCCGGAGAGATCCACGTCGGATCCCGCCTCGATCGCCAGGAGCACGTCGCCTCCGGTCACCAGGTGAGATCGGGTGGAAAGGGGAACGACGCGGATCTCGGAGGGACCCGGCGCCGAGTCCACGGCGCCTTCCGTGGATCCTCCCGCGGCTCCGTATTCGCCCCCCCCGCAGGCACCGAGAAGCGCGCCGGCGAGGAAGCCTGCGACGGCCACCCTTCCGTCCAGCCGGTCGAGGAAGCTTCCGGAGCAGATGGGGATACGGTCGACGATCCGGTCCTGCGCCGTGAGGCCGTGCTTCATGCGGCGGTACCTCCCTCATTCCTCGCGGAGTGCGAACGGGCTCAAGCTACCCGGGCTCCCTCGCCCCGGACAGGGTGCGGCAGGACGCTCAGGATCACTGTTGTCATCCGGCTCCCGACGCCGCAACTTGAGCATTCGTCCCGACCCTCCGCTCATCGTCGAGACCGGTCGGGACATTCCAGCATCGAACCCCGGAGGGATCCGTCCATGAATCGCTTATCCTCATCCCGGCTCTGGCCCGTCGTTCTCCTCCTCATCGCGGGTTGGCTGGTCTCGGCCCCACTCCTCGTCGCGCAGGAGGGAGACGACGAAGGGGTGCCCCCGGACGAGCGGGTCGTGATCGTCTACGAGGAGCCCCGGCACCGGCTCGTGGTGGACGGCGGCGAGTACAAGGTGCTGGACGTGCAGATCCTTCCCGGAGACACCACGCTCTGGCATCGCCACGACTCGCCCATCCTCTACACGTTCATCAACACGGGCGACGGATCGGTGGACGGGAGGACCTCCGCGAACCTCGACTACCTCGAAGAGCCGCTGGTTCACGAGGTGACGAACGACGGGGACGAGCGCTTTCGGATCATCGCCATGGCGAGCTATCTCCCGGCTCGATCCGACGACGGTCCGCCGGCGCCCCGGGGCATCGACGAGGAGCCCCAGCTCCTGAATCCGTGGTTCCGGTCGTACCGGCTGAATCTCGAGCCGGGGGAGACCACGGACGTCCACCAGCACGAGAACCCCGCCATCATCATCCAGGTGACGGATGGTGAGGCCGAGGTCGTCAGGGACAACGGCTTCGGGGACAAGCTCTACGCCCAGGGAGAGTTCTCCTTCCAGGATCCGGGCGGCACGTACCGGGTCCACAACGCCGGCGATCAGCCGGTGGGTGTCGTGGTCAGCGAGGTCCGGAAGTTCCAGTGAATCGGACGCTCGATTGATCACGGGAATCGCGTGAGCGAGAGGCTCTCGCAATCCTCCCGGACGGCGGGCGAGCCGCCTCCCGGACCGAATTCCCTCCAATCCGGCTCATGATTCAATCCACGTCGTGCCCGATCCGATCCTCCCCGACCGGCACCGATCCGTCGACGACTCGCTTCCGGGTTGCGACGACCCGCGCCGGGATCCTGCCGGTCCTCGCCGCCCTCCTCGTCGTCGGCGCGCCCCTCCTCGCCCAGGAGCTTCCGACGACCCGTCCCGAGCGGGTGGGAATGTCCTCGGAGCGCCTCGAAGAGCTCACCACGGTGCTCCGGGAGTACGTGAACCAGGACCGTCTTCCCGGGGTTGCCGCCATGGTCCTGCGGGACGGCCGGGTCGTCTACCACGAGGCGGTGGGCCGGAGGGACCGGGAGTCGAGCGATCCCATGACCACCGACGCCATCTTCCGGATCGCCTCCCAGACGAAGGCCATCGTCAGCGTCGGGACCATGATGCTCCAGGAAGAGGGCGAGCTCCTCATCTCGGACCCCTTGTCCCGGTACATTCCCGAGTTCGCCGACCTGACCGTGGCCGAGCCCCGGGAGGGCGGCGGCTACGACGTCGTCGAGGCGGAGCGCCCCATCACGCTGCGAGATCTCCTGACCCACACCTCCGGCATCGGCTACGGATCCGGGCCCGGGGAGGACCAGTGGTCCGAGGCGGGGATCACGGGATGGTATTTCGGCCACCGGAACGAGCCGATCCAGGAGACGGTGAAGCGGATGGCCGAGCTCCCACTCCCTTCCCAGCCCGGCGAGGCCTGGGTCTACGGCTACAGCACCGACATCCTGGGAGCGGTCATCGAGATCGTCTCCGGCATGCCCCTGGACCAGTTCCTCCGGACCCGCATCTTCGAGCCCATGAAGATGGTGGACACCCACTTCTACCTTCCACGGGAGAAGGGGGAACGCCTGGCGACGGTCTACAGCCTGCCCGAAGGCGGGACCCTGTCCCGGGCGCCCGAGGGTTCGGGGATGCAGACCCAGGGAGAGTACGTGGAAGGCCCCCGGCGAAGCTTCTCGGGCGGCGCGGGGCTCATGTCCACCACCCGGGACTACGCCCGCTTCCTCCAGATGCTCGTGAACGGCGGAGAGCTCGAGGGCGCCCGCATCCTCTCACCGAAGACCGTGGCCCTCATGACGTCGGATCACGTGGGGGAGCTGTACGGCGGAGAGGGGATGGGCTTCGGCCTGGGCTTCCGCATCCGCCTCGCTCTCGGGGCGTCGAGCCTTCCGGGCTCGGTGGGGGACTTCGGCTGGGGCGGCGCGTACCACTCCACCTACTGGGCCGATCCGGTGGAGAACCTGGTGGTGGTCTACCTGACCCAGGTGATTCCCGCCTCGGGCCTCGACGACCAGGACAAGCTGCGGGCCCTGGTCTATTCGGCCATCACGGAGAGCTACGCTCGGGACTGAGGGACCCTACCCGGAGGCGATCCAAGCGCGTTCGCCCTCCGGCACGCGAGCCGGTCCGGTCTCCGGAGCGGATTCCACCCCGGAGATTTCGGACGAGGGAACAGATGCTCGACACCGTCGTCGTGGGAGCCGGCCCCGCCGGGCTCGCCGCCTCCCGACAACTCGGCGAGCGGGGCCTGGAGCACCGGGTCCTGGAGAGAGGCGAGGGACCGGGCCACTGCTGGGAACACCTCTACGACAGCCTTCGCCTCCACACGGGCAAACACCTCTCGGGGCTTCCCGGCCGACCTTTTCCCGCTTCGGCCCCACTCTTCGTTCCCCGCGGCCTCTTCCTCGACTACCTGCGGGACTATACCGCCCACTTCCGCCTTCCGGTGGAGTCGGACTGCGCCGTCCTGCGGGTCGCCCCGAAACCGGGTCGGAGCGAAAGCCCAGAGGCGAGTCGGACGCGTGACCCGGGTCACCCCGATCACTGGGAGATCGAGACCGAAAGAGGAATCCTCCGGGCCCGGACGGTCGTCATGGCGACCGGCATCCTGTCGAACCCCCACGTACCGCGCTTTCCGGGCCAGAAAGACTTTCCCGGGACGATCCGCCACAGCGTGGAGTACCGCCGACCCGACCCCTTCGTGGGACACCGGGTCCTGGTGGTGGGAGCCGGAAACTCGGCGGGCGAGATCGCGCCGGAGCTCGCCCGGGCCGGCGCCGACTTGACGGTCGCCATCCGCTCGGGAGCCAACGTCGTGCCGCTGACGGTGCTGGGAGTGCCGGTACAGTACCTGGGGTGGGCGATGCTGAAGCTCCCGGAGCCGGCCCGGGAGGTGGTGGTGAGGACCTTCGGACGCGCCACCCGGGCGATTCGGGGGGAGCCTCCCTTCCCCCGGGCCGAGGGGAGTCCCCTGGAGAGCATCCCTCTCATCGGCTTCGACCTGGTGGAGGCGATCCGGTCCGGTGCGGTGGACCTGAAGGGAGGAATCGAGCGGATGGGCTCCGAGGGCGTCACCTTCGACGACGGCACCACCGAGCCCTTCGACGACATCCTCCTGGCCACCGGGTACCGCCCGGCTCTCGGCCCTCTGGACGGCCTGGTACGAACCGACGAGGAGGGGTTCGCCCTACGGAGCGACCGGGTGGCCAGCGCCGACCGTCCCGGGCTCTACTTCATCGGGCACAACTATGACGCCAC
>JBKHJU010000117.1:0-6275 GCA_046537985.1 Longimicrobiales bacterium | reverse complement strand
GGCCTACGCCGACGGCATCGGCTCCACCCGGGCGGGCATCCTCGAGACCACCTTCGCCGAGGAGACCGAGACCGACCTCTTCGGAGAGCAGGCGGTCCTCTGCGGTGGGGTGACCGAGCTCATCAAGGCGGGCTTCGACACTCTGGTCGACGCCGGGTACGCCCCGGAGCTGGCGTACTTCGAGTGCCTCCACGAGCTGAAGCTGATCGTGGACCTGGCCTACGCCGGGGGCCTCACGGGAGTGCGGGAGGGAGTGAGTGACACGGCCGAGTACGGGGATTACGTGAGCGGCGAGCGGGTCATCGGAGAGGAGAGTCGGGCCGCCATGAAGCAGATCCTGGATGAGGTCCGGTCCGGGGAGTTCGCCCGCAACTGGATCGAGGAGTCGAAATCCGGCGGCGAGAACTTCCTGGCCCGGCGAAAGAAGGAGAAGGAGCACCCCATCGAGGACGTGGGCGAGCGGCTCCGCTCCAGGATGTCCTGGATCCAGTCGTAGGGGCCCCGAGAGAATCAGAGCCGGCGCCGGATCGAGCCGACGCCCACCGGACGAGGAATCCCATGCCAGAATTCACCGAGACCGACTGGATCTGGAGGAACGGGGAGTTCATTCCCTGGGAGGACGCCCAGCTCCACGTCATGAGCCACGTGGTCCATTACGGATCCTCCATCTTCGAGGGGATGCGCTGTTACGCCACTCCCGAGGGGCCGTCGATCTTCCGACTGGACGAGCACATCCGCCGGTTCTACGACTCCTGCAAGGTGTACCGCATGGAGGTCCCGGTGGGGCCGACCGAGCTCCGGAAGGCATGCCACGAGCTGGTGGCCGAGAACGGGCTGACGGAGTGCTACATCCGTCCCATCGCCGTCCGGGGATACGGGGCCGCCGGGGTGAACCCCAAGGGGAGCCCGGTCGACGTGTACCTCATCTGCTGGCCGTGGGGAGCGTATCTGGGAGCCGAGGCCCTGGAGCACGGCGTGGACATCCGGACGTCGAGCTGGAACCGCCCGGCACCGAACACCACCCCCGCCATGGCCAAGGCCGGTGGGAACTACATCAACTCGGCTCTCATGAAGATGGAGGCCAAGCTCGACGGCTACGCCGAGGCCGTCGCCCTGGCTCCGAACGGTCTGGTGAGCGAGGGGAGCGGCCAGAACATCTTCGTCGTCCGGGACGACATCCTCACCACCCCGCCCCTGGACGGGACGCTGCTGGCCGGCATCACCCGGGACTCGGTGATCCGTCTCGCCGTCGATCGGGGGCTGGAGGTGCGGGAGCGCTCCCTTCCCCGGGAGGCCCTGTACATCGCCGACGAGCTCTTCTTCACGGGGACCGCGGCCGAGATCACGCCCATCCGAAGCGTGGATCGCATCGAGATCGGGAGCGGCGAGCCCGGCCCCCGGACCATCGAGCTTCAGAAGGCGCTCCTGGACATCGCCCAGGGGAAGGCCGACGACCCCTACGGATGGCGCAGCCTTCCCGAAACGGCCTCGCGGGAGGCGTCGGAGCCGGCCGGAGCGAAGTCCTGACGGGGCGGAACCAGACGACGAAGAACCGGAAGGACCGAGCCGGAACCGAATAGACCCTGACAGATCGAGAGACCGTGGCAGACACAGACACCATCGTCGAGGAAGACCGCACCACCGAGGCGGAGACGAACGCCCGCCTTCCCAGCCGGACCATCCTGGAAGGGCCGGACCGGGCTCCGGCCCGGGCCATGTTGCGGGCCGTGGGCCTCGAGGACGAGGACTTCGAGAAGCCCCTCATCGGCATCGCCAACACGTGGGCCGAGACGACGCCGTGCAACGCCCACCTCCGGGAGCTGGCCGAGTACGTGAAGGAAGGGATCCGGGAGGCCGGAGGCACCCCCCTGGAGTTCAACTCCATCGTGGTCTCGGACGGGATCACCATGGGCACCGAGGGAATGAAGGCCTCCCTGATCAGTCGCGAGGTCATCGCCGACTCCATCGAGCTCATGGCCCACGGCTACTACTTCGACGGGCTCGTGGCCCTCTCGGGATGCGACAAGACGATCCCGGGCACGGTCATGGCCCTGGCCCGCCTGGGGCGGCCGGGACTCATGCTCTACGGCGGCTCCATCGCGCCGGGCCGGTTCGACCATCACGACGTGACGATCCAGGACGTCTTCGAGGCCGTGGGAACCTACTCCTCGGGTCGGATGGACGAGGAGGACTTCTACGAGCTCGAGTGCTCTGCGTGCCCCGGAGCCGGCGCCTGCGGGGGCCAGTTCACGGCCAACACCATGGCCACGGTCTTCGAGGCCATGGGGATCTCTCCCATGGGAAGCGGGAGCGTTCCCGCCCTCGATCCCGAGAAGAAGAACGTGGCGCGGCGCTGCGGCGCGCTCATCGTGGAGCGGGTGAAGGACGGGACTCCGGCCACCGACTACATCACCCGCGAGGCCCTCGAGGACGGGATCGCCCTCGCGGTGGCCACCGGGGGATCGACGAACACCGTCCTCCACCTCCTGGCCCTCGCCGCCGAAGCCGGCGTGCAGCTCGACATCGACGACTTCGACGCCATCAGTCGCCGCACCCCGCTCCTCGCCGACATGAAGCCGGGGGGGCGGTTCATGGCCACGGACCTGCACCGGGCCGGAGGCGTGGCCTTGATCGCGAAGCGCCTCCTGGACGCGGGGCTCCTCCACGGAGACCGTCCCACGGTCACCGGCCGCACGCTGGCCGAGGAGGTGGCCGACGCCGAGGAGACGCCCGGGCAGGAAGTGGTGAGCACGGTGTCCGACCCCCTGAAGGCCTCCGGCGGGCTCGTGATCCTCAAGGGCAACCTTGCCCCCGACGGCTGCGTGCTGAAGGTGGCCGGCGAGGAGCGGACCCACTTCCGGGGGCCGGCCCGGGTCTTCGAGCGGGAGGAGGACGCCTTCGAGGCGGTCCAGAACGAGGAGATCCGGGCCGGGGACGTGGTCGTGATCCGCTACGAAGGGCCCCGGGGCGGCCCCGGCATGCGGGAGATGCTGGGGGTCACCGCCGCCCTGGCCGGCCAGGGGCTCAAGCCGAAGGTCGGGCTCCTGACCGACGGGAGGTTCTCCGGGGCCACCCACGGCCTCATGGTGGGACACGTGGCGCCGGAAGCCGCCGTGGGAGGGCCCATCGCCGCCGTCCGGGACGGCGACATGGTCGTCTTCGACATCGAGAACCGACGCCTCGACCTCGAGGTGGGCCACGAGGAGATCCGGGAGCGCCTCGAGGGATGGACCGCGCCGCCGGCCCGCTATCCCCGAGGGGTGCTGGGCAAGTACGCGAAGCTCGTGTCGTCGGCGGCCGAGGGGGCGACCACGGGCTGAGCGGCCGGAGGTCCGTCGAAGAAGTACAGCGGGTCCCGTCGCGAGCGCCACGGGGCCAGACATGATCACCATCCATCGGCCGTAGCCGCGCCGGGGAAGCTGCTCCTCGATCCACGCCTGCTGGACCGGGTGGAGCTTCTCACCATCCTCTCCCGGACATCCCCCCGACCCATGTGGTTCGGATTCCTTGACGGGAGTTAATCGAATGATTAAACCATACAGTCAATCATGCCCGACACCGATCTCGATACCGAGAACCGCATCCTGGAGGCCGCCCGCTCCGTCTTCCTGCGGCGGGGAACCACCGGCGCTCGCATGCGGGAGATCGCCGACGAAGCCGGAGTGAACCAGGCCCTCCTCCACTACTACTTCCGGACGAAGGAGGCCCTGGCGGAGGCCGTCTTCCGGAAGGTGGCCCGGCAGCTTCTCCCTCCCATCGTGGCCGAGCTGAGGTCCGACCATCGTCTGGAGGAGAAGGTGAAGCGCGTGATCGAGCTGGAGCTGGACCACCTCTCCCGGAACCCGAATCTTCCGGCCTACCTCATCAGCGAGCTGAACCACCACCCCGGCCGGGCTCCCCAGCTCTGGGAAGAGGTGGTGGGCGAGCCCGCCGGCCGCACGGGAAGCCGGGTCCTCGAAAAGCTCCGGGAGCAGCTCGAGGAGGCGGCCGACCGGGGACACGTCCGCCCCATGGAGCCCGAGCAGTTCCTGGTGAACCTGATCTCCCTCTGCATCTTCCCCTTCGCCGCCCGCCCCATGTTGGAAGCGGTCCTGGGGCTGGGTGAGGGGGAGTTCGAGGCCTTCATCGAGGCAAGAAGGCACTCCCTTCCCGACTTCTTCCTGGGAGCGCTGTCCCCATGACACAGGTGCTCTTCGCAGCTCTCTGGCTGTGGGTGTCCGGAATCGGCACACCCGGAATCCTCGCTTCCGCACCGGCGACCTCAGGCCCGGCGACGCCCGACATGGGGATTTCTGTGGCCTCCACGGCCATGCCCGCGGTCCCGGCCGCGGCCGACACCCTCCACCTCGAGGATCTGCGATCCATCGCCGAGGGGGCCGACCCCCGCTCCCGTCAGCTCGACCTCCACGAGGAGGCCGCCGACCTCCGCATCCGGAATCTCCACGCCGGGTGGTACCCGTCCATCGCCCTCGGGGCGGAGGCCTCGTACCAGACCGACGTCCCGACCGTGGGCCTGGGAGGGGCCGGGGCCGGGGGCGGGGGTGGAGGTGCGCCCGGCGGCTCCGTCGACGTGCCGGCGCCGCCGAGGGACCGGTACGAGGTCGTGGCCGAGGTGGAGCAGCTGGTCCACGACGGGGGACGAATCGCCCGGCGGGAAGCCGTGGAGCGGGCCCTCCTCGGGGAGCGGACGGCCGAGGCCCGCTCGGCCCTCTACGGCCTCCGGGAGGAGGTGAACGCAGCCTTCTTCACGGCCCTCCTGGAGCAGGAGAGAGGGGCCCAGATCGAGCTCCTCCTCGAGGATCTGGAGGCCCGGACGGAGTTCGTCGCGGCCCGGGTGCGGGAAGGGGCCGCGCTCCGGTCCGAGCTGGCGGCCCTGGAGGCCGAGGGGATCCGGGCTCGCCAGGATCTCGCCGCGGCCGAGGCGGACCGCCGAGCGGCTCTGGACCGCCTCGAGATCCTCATCGACCGCGAGATCCCGGATGACGAGGTGCTGGCCGTGCCCGAGACCCCGGCCACGCCGGAAGCCCGGGCCCTTCGCGAACCCCCGTCACCCTCGGAGGACGCGGACGAGGCGGAGCTCCTCTTCGCGGATCGACCGGAATGGCAGCGGATGGAATGGACCCGGCTGCGGATCGAGACCGAGGCGGCCCTGGCACGGGTCGCGAATCGTCCTCGGGTCTCCCTCTTCGCCCGGGGCGCGTACGGGCGACCGGGGCTCGACTTCTTCAGCGACGACTTCTCGCCCTACGCCACGGTCGGCGCCCGTCTCGAGTGGCCCGCCCTCGACTGGGGGAGCTCCGATCGACGGAGCCGGGCCCTGGAGATCCAGGCGGAGGTCGTCGAGAGCGAGCGCGCGGCCTTCTCCGAGGCCCTCCGCCGCCCGACACGCTCGGCCGTCCGGGAGATCGATCGCCTGGAGGCGGCCCTGGAGGGGGACGCGGAAGTGGTGTCCCTGAGAGAGGAGGTCGAGGAAACGGCGCGTCGCCAGCTCGAAGAGGGGGTCCTCCTCCCTTCCGAGTACGTGGAGGCCCGCACCGACCTCTTCGAGGCCCGCCTCGTCACCCGCATCCGTCGCATCCAGCTCGCCGAGGCCCGGATCCGGCTCCGGACCCTCCTCGGACCCGAGCTTCCCCCGGAGGACCGCCCATGACCGCGCTTCGCTCCACCGGAAGGGACCGACCCATGAAGTCACCTCGATCCGGAACGACCACACGGCTCGCCGGGGTGCTTCGATCGGGAACCCCGGCCTCGATCCTGATGCTCCTGGCCGCCGCGTGCGGCGACGGGCAGGAAGCCGACGCTCACGGAAACTTCGAGGCCACGGAGGTCACGGTTTCCTCGGAAGTCGGGGGACGGCTGTTGGAGCTTCTCGCCGACGAGGGCAGCCGCCTCGATTCCGGACAGGTCGTGGCGGTGGTGGACACCACGACCCTCGTCCTCCAGCGCCGGGAGCTCACGGCCCAGCGCGAGGCCGCAGCCGGCCGCCTGGAGGAGGTGCGGCGCCGGATCGAGGTTCTGCGTAGCCAGCTCGAGACGACCCGGCGGGAGCACGAGCGCAACCTTCGCCTCCGGGAGGCCGACGCCGCCACCCCCCGGCAGGTGAACCTGAGCGAGGGAGAGGTCCGCACCCTGGAGCGCCGCCTCGACGCCGCCCTGGCCCAGGCCGACGCCGCCGAGGACGAGATCGAGTCCGTCGGCGCGCGCCTCGAGCAGGTGGATCAGCGCATCGACGACGCGACGCTGAGGAACCCGAGGTCCGGGACCGTCCTCACCAC
>JBKHJU010000116.1:0-6283 GCA_046537985.1 Longimicrobiales bacterium | reverse complement strand
GGAGACACCTTGGCGGCTGCCAGCGTATCGAATCTCTTGGGGGTGACGATTCGGGACATCGAGGATTCTCCAGGATTCAGGGGTGAGTCGGGTCTTGCTCGGGTCTCCGTCTCGGTCCTCGTGGACCGCTTCGGACACCAGGAAACGTCGTGGGGCCAGAACCCCGGTACAACCGACTCCTGGCTCAATTTTATATATATTTGATTATGCTAAGTGAATTATACTTATCGATCGGTCATGGCTTCCTGCGGGATTCCGCCCCGTGGGGGAGTCGGAGCCGGATCCACCGACTGCCGCCGGCGCTCCGGCTCCGAACCTCCCGGACTGCTCTGCCATGAAGGTCGGGCTCCGCGTCAGCCGATGGCGGGGCTCCCCGACTCACCGGTGCGTATGCGGTAGCACTCGGCCAGCTCGACGACGAAGATGACGCCGTCCCCGTGCTTCCCCGTACGGGCGCCCTTGATGATGGCGTCCCTCGTGCGCTCCAGGAAGTTGTCGTTCACGGCGATCTCGAAGCGCACCTTCTTGAGGAGGCGAACTTCGAACTCCGAGCCACGATACGTCTCCGTGAAACCCCGCTGGGCACCGGCTCCCAGGGCATTGGTCACCGACATCCGGTTGACCTCCACCTCGGCCAGGGCCTCCTTCACGTGATGGAGCCGCTCGGGCTGTACGTATGCGATCACTAGTTTCATCTCGTTACTCCGTTGGTAGTGGGCAGATTCCGGTCACGGGTTCGATGCGGCGCCGCTCAACGGGCATCCGCGAAGACGGTGAAGTCGGGATAGGCCTCCATGCCGTGCTCTCCGATGTCCAGACCGCGACGCTCTTCTTCCTCCGACACCCGGATCCCCACGGTCGCCTTCAGGATCCCGAAGAGGATGCAGGCGGCGATGAACGCCACGGCGCCGTAGGCCACGACACCGATGAGCTGGGTCACGATGCTGAAGTCGGGGCTGAAGATCCCCACGGCCAGCGTGCCCCAGATCCCGCAGGTCAGGTGAACGGAGATGGCGCCCACGGGATCGTCGAGCTTCATCCGGTCGATGATCTCCACCGAGCCCACGACGATGACACCGGCCACGAGACCGATGATCACGGAGCTCATGACGCCGACGACGTCGGCTCCGGCGGTGATGCCCACCAGTCCGGCCAGAGCTCCGTTCAGGACCATGGACGCGTCCGGATCCTTGTGGACGATCCAGCTGGTCGTCATGGCTCCCACGATACCGGCCGCGGCGGACAGGGAGGTCGTGACCAGGACGAAGGACACGAGGCCGGGATCGGCGCTCAGCACCGAGCCCCCGTTGAAGCCGAACCATCCCAGCCAGAGCAGGAACATACCCATGACGGCCAGGGGCATGTTGTGGCCCAGAATGGGTCGAATCTCACCGTTCACGTACTTCCCGAGCCTGGGACCGAGAAGGATGACACCCGCCAGGGCGGCCCAGCCGCCCACGGAGTGCACCAGCGTCGATCCGGCGAAGTCGTAGAAGCCCATGGCGTCGAGCCAACCGCCGCCCCACTTCCACGAGCCGAGCCAGGGGTAGACGAAGGCGACGTAGAGGGTGGAGAAGACCAGGAACGGCCCCAGCTTCACCCGCTCCGCCACGGCCCCGGACACGATGGTGGCGGCCGTGGCCGCGAACATCCCCTGGAAGAGGAAGTCGGTCCAGTAGGTGTAGCCCGGGCTGTAGTCGGCCGTCAGCCCGGCGGCATCCGTGCCGACGCCGAAGCCGGCGAATCCGAAGAAGGCTCCGATGGAGAACTCACCCGGATACATGAGGTTGAAGCCCACGAGAGCGTAGGTGAGCAGCCCGATGGCGATGATCGCCATGTTCTTGAACAGGATGTTCACCGTGTTCTTGGACTGGGTGAGCCCCGTCTCCAGGGTGGCGAAACCCAGGTGCATGAGGAAGACGAGGAAGGTGGCCACCATCATCCAGGTGTTGTTCACCGTGAACATGGCGTCGGCCGCCGTCGCCTCCTGAGCGCTCGCAGCCGCCGGGAACAGCGCGAGGAGCGCCGCGGGGAGAAGCAGCGCGGGTCGTATGATCCTCATGGCTGATTTGCCTCCGAAGGGGATGCGGTTGAAAAAGGCGCCGCCGGGCTTCCGGGCGGTCCTCTCACGGTCGGGTACTCGAGTCATGTATGGTTCTCCTCGGGCTGAAGAATGGCCGTCTCGGTCCGGGAGCTTGCGCCGGACAGAAGAAACGTGCGGAGAGCGCCGTACCCGTCTCAACCGCTTGAAAGGCCGATTTAGTATAAATACATTTAGCCTAAGATAATTAAGTTAGTATACACTATTACCGTGATTTCCCTTGTCCCATCAGGGCAGACCAGGGATTTCGGAGGGCTCGTGGAGATCCTGGGACGAAAAGACGAGATCGTCGCGCTGCGGGAGAGGACCCGGGGGCCGGGCCCTTCCCTGACCGTCGTTTCCGGTCCTCGAAGGTCCGGGAAGACGACGGTGCTGAGAGGCGCCCTGGCCGACGTGGATCCCGTCTGGTATCAGGCAACCCACCTCCCGGATCCGGACCACAGGGCCCTGGTCGTCGATCGGCTCAGGCGCCACCTGGTCCGCACGGGTCATCCCAAGGAGGAGGAGAATCCACTCCACGCCCTGGGAGACTCGCTGGGGGACGTCCCCGACTGGCCCCGGATCTTCCAGGCGCTGGCCGACACCCTGTACGTCTCCCAGGAGCGGACCATCATGGTCCTGGACGGATGGCACCGGCTCGTGGACGCCCGGAGCCGGATCGTACGCCACTTCACCGAGTTCTGGCACGACGTGCGGCGACGGGGGATCCCCCTCCACCTGGTGCTCTCCACCACCGGGGGCTCGGCGCTGGCGCCTTTCCGCGATCCCGACGACTCCCTCTTCTCGTGGATGGACGAGGAGATCGCCCTGGGACCCCTTCCCTATCGGGAGGTGACGAAGCTCCTTCCCACGAGTCGGAGCCCCCGGGAGCGGCTGAGCACCTACGGGGTCTTCGGTGGATGGCCCGAAGTGATCCAGCACCTGGAGCCGGGACGGACGCTGGGCCGCAACCTGAAAGACGCGGTGCTGGAGGCGGGCGCCCCCCTGGTGGAGTGGGGGATCGACCTGCTGGGCCGGCAGGTGCAGGCCCCCGGCCGCTACGCCTCCATCCTGAGGGCGCTGGCCTCGGGAGCCAGGGAGTGGGGAGAGATCAAGTCGCGGGTTCCGGACTTCACCTCCAGCGGACAGATGGCCCCGTACATCCAGCGCCTGGAGGAGATGGGGCTCATCACCATCGAGCGGTCCCTGGACGCCTCACCCCGGTCCCGGAGCCGTCACTACCGCATCGTGGATCCCTTCACGGTGTTCTGGTTCCGCTTCGTGCTCCCGAACCTGACCGAGCTCCAGACCGGACGGGGCGCCGAGGTGTGGAGGAACGCCATCCAGCCGTACCTGTCCTCCCACCTGGCGCACGTGTTTCCGGTCATCTGCCGCACCTACCTGGCACATTACGCCGACGAGCGCATCCCGGCCCGGGCCCGGGAAGTCGGCGGGTTGTGGGGAACCGGATACGACCTGGACGTATCGGGGACGCTGGCCAATGGAGCCGTCTTCTACGGGGTGGCGCTGTGGGGTCCGGACCATCCCCGGGGCGAGATCGCGGACGACATGGACCGACAGGTGGAGCGAACCCGATACGGCTTCGGGAGGGAGGGTCGTCACCGGTTCGTCTTCACGGACCAGGAGCCCCACGCCTCCCTGTCCCGGCGAGCGGCGAGGGACCACCTGGTCCACGTCTTCGGACCGCGCACCCTGATCGGCTAGCAGCGTCTCCGGCAAGGCAGTTCACCGACCAGGCGTGCCATCCGGGTCAGCGGGGTGCAGGGAGACATCCCCGGGGTGAGCGGCCCGACGAAAGAAGGCGCCGTAGCGGAGATCCGCGCCGACGCCCTTCGTCGTCGGCCGCGCGGGTCCGCCGCGCGGGTCGGTCCCTCCACGCTCCCTTGCGCTGGACTCTCAGTCGGTCACCTCGACCAGCTCGATGTCGAAGGTGAGGTCCTCGCCGGCCAGAGGATGATTCGCGTCGACCTCCACGGAATCCTCCTCCACCTCGGAGATGACGACCTCGAAGGTCTGTCCATCCCCGGCCTGCATCTGGAGCCGCTGTCCCACCTGGGGATCCAGGTCCGACGGAAGCTGCTCCTTGGAGACCGAAAGGACCAGGTCGTCCCGACGCTGCCCGTATGCTTCGTCGGAGGGAATGGTGGCGGTCTTGGACTCACCCTCCGCCATTCCCTGGACGGCCTTCTCGAAGCCCGGAATCACATTGCCTTCTCCCAGGGTGAACTCCAGGGGATCGCGGTTCTCGGACGTGTCGAAGACGGTGCCGTCCTCGAGCCGTCCGGTGTAGTGAATGCTTACGGTGTCGCCGTTCTTGGCCTCGGCCATGGGGCTTTCTCCCTTGAGGGGATCGAGTCGTGAGTGTATCGGCGGCAATCCTTCCGGGGACCCGGGGCGAGCCCGATCCGCAGGTGGATGAATGTCCCGATCGAGGGATAGTCAAACTCCGCACCCGCCGAATTGTTCAGCACTCCCCCCCGATCCGCTCGCCACGGAGGATTGTTCGAGGCGGGCCCGCCCCACACCTTATCAATGGACTTCATCCACACAGCATGTTGGGGGAGGCCGCGCCCTCGATCGAACCGCTTCGACTCGCGGGCCCCCTCTCGCCACGGGAGGAATACGAGGAAATGAACGACGGACGATGTATCCGTGACTTCGGGCCCACGTGGCCCCGACGGACCCGCAGCAAGACGGCCCCGGCCGCACCGACGCTCGTCGTCTTCGCGGCGCTCCTCGCCGTCCTTCTGCTGGAGGCTGCCGGGGCGGCCCTCTCTCCCGTGGCCGCGCAGCAGGAAGGGGACGCCTCGACCGGCGAGGAGCGAATGCCCGTGTACACGACCCTGGGGGACCAGTCCCGGCGAATCACCACCGACAGCCGGATGGCCCAGACGTACTTCAACCAGGGCCTCCGCCTCATGTATGCGTATCACACACGGATGGCCGTCCGGGCCTTCGAGGAGGCGCAGCGACTCGACCCCGACTGCGCAATGTGCTACTGGGGAGAGGCCTGGGCATGGTCACCGTACCTGAACGGGGGCATGAGCCCCGAGGCCGAGCGGACCGCCGACGAGGCCATCCAGCGGGCGCGGGCCCTCGCCCAGGAGAACGGAACCGAGGTGGAGCGGGATCTCATCGACGCCTTCGACGTCCGATACGCCGCCGATCCGGATCCGGACCGCGAAGCGTCCCGGTCGCCCCGGGACCGGATGACCGCCCTGGATTCGGCATACTCCCGGGCCATGGCCGAGGTGGCCCTGAGTCATCCCCTGGACAACGACGTCCAGACCCTGTGGGCCGAGTCCATCATGCTCCTGCGGCCGCGCTACGAGATGCGCCCCATGGACGACCCGGACGTCCAGACGGCACGACGGGTCCTCGAGGAGGTTCTCCGGCGGGAGATCACCCACCCCGGCGCGTGCCACCTCTACATCCATCTGATGGAGATGTCGCCGGAGCCCGAGGCCGCGGAGCCGTGTGCCGACCTCCTGGACGACCAGATCCCCGGAGCGAGCCACATCCAGCACATGCCGTCCCACATCTACATGCGGACGGGGCGCTACGACGACGCGGTGCTGGGCAACCTGGACGCGTGGCACGTGGACGAGCAGGCCGACGCCGGCCTGGGCATGATCCCCATCTATCCCACCCACAACCTGGAGATGCTGGTCTACGCGGCGAACTGGAGCGGACAGGGGGCCATCGCCATCGACGCCGCCCGGAACCTCGCGGAGATCCTTCCCCAGAGCGCCGTCCTCGTGCCCCAGACCCTCGCCCTCTTCGGACGGTGGGACGAGATCCTGGCCACCGAGGAGCGCCCCGAGGACGCTCTCGCGCAGGGAGGTTGGAGCTTCGCCCGGGGGATGGCCTTCCTCCGCACCGATCAGCCGAGCCGTGCCCGGCAGGAGCTCGAGACGCTGGAGCGTCAGGAAGAAGAGGTCGGCGGGCAGCGGGTGTACCGGGGCGCCGAGTACGAGGAGGTCCTGTCCATCGCCCGGACGATCCTGGAAGGAGAGATCGCCCTCCACGCCGGTCGGATCGACGAGGCGGTGAGGCGGTTCGAGGAAGCCGTGGAGGTCGAGGACGCGCTGGCCTATTCAGAGCCCGAGCCCTGGCACCTCCCCGCTCGGCGCTTCCTGGGCGCCGCCCTGCTGGAGGCCGAGCGTTGGACCGAGGCCGAGG
>JBKHJU010000115.1:0-6316 GCA_046537985.1 Longimicrobiales bacterium | reverse complement strand
CCACTGGTCCGGTCACGGGAGGTCGGTGGACGTCTGGGACCTGAAGGGCTGGCTGGAAGAGGTCGGATCGCTGGCGTTCGGGAGCGGATCCGAGGTGCGGCCGGGGATCGACCTCGGGGAGTCCCCGCCGCGGGAATCGTCCCCTCCGGGGACCCGGCTCCTGGATCCGGAGCTCGTCTTCACACTCCTCTCCCGGGGGGGAGAGGCCGTGGGGTGGGGAGGGAAGGTCCGTTCGGATGCCGTGGAGACGCCTCCCTGGGCCGAGGATCTGTGGGCGTTCGAGACCGTCCTTCCCGCCGAGCCGGCCGGGAGGGAGATTCCCCTCTATGAGGAGCCTTCGCCCTTCCCGGGCTCGGGTCGGGACTTCGCTCTCGTGATTCCGGACGACCTGAGCGTCGAGCGGGTCCGGAACGTCATTTTCGACGCCGGCGGCATGCACCTGGATCGGGTCGAGGTCTTCGACCTGTACCGCGGCGAGGAGATCCCGCCCGGAACCCGGTCGGTGGCATTCCGCTTGCATTTCTCGTCCCGGGAGCGGACCCTGACCGACGAGGAAGTCGATCGGGCCGCGGCAGCCGTCGTCGACAAACTGGAGGAGGAGCTGGGTGTCCGACCCCGAAGCTGAGCACCCGGAGATCGAGGCCCTCGAAGGACTCGAGGAGGTGCTGGAAAGGGTGCTGAGGCGGGTCAGCACGCTGAAGGCCCGGGTCCAGGACGCCGAGGAGCGGCGTGACGAGCTGCGAGATCTCCTGGAGCGATTCCGGAGCGGAGGAGAGGACCCGGCCGAGCTGGCCCAAAGGGCCGAGCGCCTCGAGGAGGAGAATCGGGAGCTCCGCCGGCGACTCGAGGAGGGGCGCGGGGCGGTGGAGAGAATTCTGGCACGGGTCCGATTCCTGGAGGAGAACCCATGAGCCCCGACGGGAACGGAGAGCGAAGCTCCGTGACGGTGCGCATCGCCGGCGAGGAGCACACCATTCGCGCCAACGCCGAGGCGGATTATACCCGACGGTGCGCGAAGATGGTGGACGACCGCATCCAGCGCATCAAGGCGCAGTCGGGACTGCTGGATACCCACCGGGCCGCCATCCTCGCGGCCCTCTCCCTGACCGACGAGCTCCTCGAGGCACGGGCGACGGCCGAGCGGGAGCGGGAGGCGCTGACCGAACGGATCGAAAACGTTTCCCGGCGCCTCGAAAGGGTGCTGGAGGCGACGCCCTGACGTATGCCCGCCGTGCGCCGGGCGTCCACGGCGACGCGGGTGCCGGCCGCGGCCGGACCGCGACACGACGCCGGCCCCTCGGGTGCCGAGCTCGACGAGGGCTTCGTTCCGCCGAGTGACGGCCCTCGGTGCTTGCGCGTCTCCGCGAGTAAGTCCTATTCTTCCATCACTTTGTAGCACCGTCGAAGCTTTCCGTTACATCGTGGCGACGGGGCGTGTCCCCCTCGCCGGAGAGCGATCGACGGTGCCCGACGCCCACCAGTCGGACGCGTCGTCGTCCGATTCCGGAGTGGATATATGGATGCCCCGCTGCTGATCGCACTGGCGGCGGTGCTCGTCTTGTTGTCGGTTGGCGCTGGCTTCGCGTTGGGGCGAGGTCGGGAGCGCAGGCGTCAGGAAGAAGAGCGCGCCGCGGCCGAGGACGAAGCATCCCGCATACTGGACAGGGCCCGGGAGCAGGCGAAGGCGGTCGAGAAGGAGGCCCGTCTCGCCGGGAAGGATGAAGCCTACCGCCTCCGGGAAGAGTGGGAGGCCGAGGAAGCCCGACGCCGGGAGGAGCTGGAGAAGGTCGAGCGCAGGCTGGAGGAACGATCCTCGAGTCTCGACCGGCTCTCCGAGACCCTGAGCGACCGGGAGAGCCGGCTCGAGGAGCGGACCGCCCGGGTGGACGAGCGGGAAGTGGAGCTCGAGGAAGGCTTCTCCGAGGTGGAAGAGCTCCGGGAGAAGGCCCGGAATGAGCTCGAGGATCTGGCCGGGATGTCGGCATCCGACGCCCGGGCCAAGCTCGTGGAGAATCTGGAGGACGAGGCGCGGGCCGAAGCCTCCAACACCATCCGTCAGGTCAAGGAAGAGGCCCAGCGGACCGCCGAGCGAGAGGCGAAGAAGATCCTCGCCGCGTCCATCCAACGCATGGCCGCCGACGAGACGGCCCACATGACCGTCTCCGTGGTCCAGCTCCCCAACGACGAGATGAAGGGCCGGATCATCGGCCGGGAAGGTCGGAACATCCGCTCCTTCGAGCAGGCCACCGGCATCGACGTCATCATCGACGACACCCCCGAAGCCGTCGTCCTCTCCGGCTACAATCCCATCCGCCGTGAAGTCGCCCGCATCGCCATGGAAAAGCTCATCGAGGACGGCCGAATCCATCCCGGCCGCATCGAGGAGATGGTGGAGAAGGCCGAGAAGGAGGTGGACCAGCACGTGTTGGAAGCCGGTGAGGAGGTCCTCTACGACCTGGGCATCCACAACGTCCACCCCGAGATCGTGAACACCCTCGGGCGCCTGAAATACCGGACGTCCTACGGGCAGAACCAGCTCCTCCACTCGAAGGAGGTCGCCCTCCTGGCCGGCAACATGGCCGCCGAGATGGGCCTCGACGTGGCCGTGGCGCGTCGCGCCGGGATCCTCCACGATGTCGGAAAGGGGATGACCCACGAAGAAGAGGGAAGCCACGTCGAGCTGGGGTACCGCCTGTGCAAGAAGCACGACGAGCACGAGGTCGTCCTCAACGCGATCAAGGCCCACCACGACGAGGAGCCCCACCGCTTTCCCGAGACCTTTCTCGTCACCGCCGCCGACGCCATCAGCGGTTCCCGTCCCGGTGCCCGCCGCGAGATGTTCGAGGGGTACGTGAAGCGTCTCGAAAAGCTCGAGGACGTGGCGATGGAGGAGTCGGGGGTTCAACGGTGCTTCGCCATCCAGGCCGGGCGCGAGCTCCGGGTCATGGTGGAGCCCGAGAACGTCACCGACCAGGAGATGGCCCAGATCTCCGAGAAGGTGGCCAGGAAGATCGAGGAAGAGCTCCAGTACCCGGGTCAGATCAAGGTCGTGGTCATCCGCGAGACCCGGGCCATCGACTTCGCCCGGTGATCCCCGGCCATCGCGGAGCACCCCCGCGGGCAGAAGCCGGCAGCTCCGTGACACCCCCACTTCCATTCGAAGGGATTCGTCGATGAGCGCCAGCATCATCTCCGGCAAGGAGATCGCAGAGAATATCCGCAGCGAGCTCAAGGAGAAGGTGGACGATCTCACAGCCGAGGACTTCGTCCCCGGCCTGGCCACGGTGCTGGTGGGAGACGACCCGGCCAGCCACATGTACGTGGGAATGAAGAATCGGGACGCCAGGGAAGTCGGATTCGACTCCCGCCAGATCACCCTCGGGCCGGACACCCCTGAGGAGGAGCTCCTGGGCGTCGTGGAGGGTTTGAACGCGGATCCGGGGATCCACGGCATCCTGGTCCAGCTTCCTCTTCCGGACCACATCGACGAGGCCCGGATCGTCCGCGCCATCGATCCTGCCAAGGACGTCGACGGCCTGCACCCACTGAACATGGGGCTGATCGCGTCGGACGAGGACTTCGTCCTTGCGCCCTGCACGCCCCGGGGGATCGTGGAGCTGCTCCTCCGCTCGGGGCACGATCCCGCTGGAAAGCACGTGGTGGTCGTGGGCCGCTCCAACCTCGTGGGTCGGCCGGCCGCGCTCCTCCTGCTTCGGAAGGCCACGGGCGGAAACGCCACCGTGACCGTGGCCCACTCACGGACCCCGGACCTGGGCGCCGTCACCCGCCTGGCCGACATCCTCATCGTCGCCGTGGGCCGAGCCGACACCGTGGATGGATCCATGGTCAAGGAGGGGGCCGTGGTGGTGGACGTCGGCACGAACCGGGTGGACGCGCCCGAGCGGGAGAAGGGCTACAAGGTGGTGGGGGACGTCGCCTTCGACGAGGTGAAGGAGATCGCCGACGCCATCACCCCGGTGCCTGGCGGCGTGGGACCCATGACCCGGGCCATGCTTCTGAGCAACACCCTGGATGCGGCCCTGGCCCTCCGGGACTCCGGGAGATCGTGAATATCCTCCGATTTCGGGCTCGGCGGAGGACGCCGACGATAGTCGACCCGTCATGACGGGGGAGCCGTGGTGAACCTGGACCTCTTCGAGTCGGAAGGAGACGACGAGGCTCCGTCCTCGGACGGAGCTTCGGTTTCCGCGGAAACCGTGAATCCCGGGAAGGATGTCCCGTCCGCCGACCCCGAGCCCCGCATCTGGACCGTTTCCGAGATCAACCGCGCGGTCCGCACCCTCCTGGAAAAGACGATTCCGGCGATCTGGGTCGGGGGAGAGGTCTCCAACTGGACCCGAGCCCGGTCGGGGCACCGGTACTTCTCACTGAAGGACGACAACGCCCAGATGGACTGCGTGATGTGGCGGACCGCCGCCGAGCGGCTTCCCACGGACCCGGAGGAGGGAACATCGGTACGGGCGCACGGAACCCTGACCCTCTACGAGGCCCGGGGTCGCTACCAGCTCGTCGTCGAGAAGCTGGAGGGTGAGGGGGCCGAGGGGCTCTGGCGGATCGCGTTCGAGAAGCTCCGGAAGATGCTGGACGCGGAGGGTCTCCTGGCGCCGGAGAGGAAGCGCGAGATCCCGCGGTTCCCGGAGACCGTCGGCGTGGTGACGTCGGCCACCGGGGCGGCCCTCCACGACATTCTCACCGTCATCCGCCGCCGGGCTCCCTGGGTGCGGGTCCTGGTCCGGGGCACCCGGGTCCAGGGCGAGGGCGCGGCCGAGGAGATCGCTGCGTCCCTCCGAGCCCTGACGGGTCACGGGCGGGTGGACGTGGTCATCGTGGGCCGGGGGGGAGGCTCCATCGAGGACCTCTGGGCCTTCAACGAAGAGCCGGTGGCCCGGGCCATCGCCGAGTGTCCCGTGCCGGTGATCTCCGCGGTGGGCCACGAGGTCGACGTCACGATCTCGGATCTCGTGGCCGACCTGCGGGCGCCGACCCCTTCCGCCGCCGGAGAGGCCGCCGTCCCGGACACGGCGGCGCTGCTGGAGACGCTGAGGGGAATCCGGCCCCGACTGGTGCGTTCTCTACGGGGAATGGTGGAGCGGCGCTGGCAGCGGGCCGATGAGGCCCACACCCGCGTGGGTCACGCCGCGGAGCGCTACCTGGCTCCCCGAAGGGAGAAGGTGAGGAGAGGTCGGGACCGGCTGGGTCGGGAAATCCGGGCCGTCGTCGAGCGCAGGCGACACCGGCTCGTGGCGGTGGCGGGTCGTGTGGAAGCCCTTTCCCCCCTCTCCACCCTCGAGCGCGGGTACGCGGTCCCGCGGGCGGATGGCCGGGTTCTGCGCCGGGCGTCGAATTTCGACCCGGGGGACCGCTTCGTCCTCCACGTGGTAGACGGTGAGATCGAGAGCCGGGTGACGGGGGTGGAGCGTCGGGATCGCCGAATCACCCCGCCGGACGTGGGGGAATAACACATGGCCCGGAATGGAGGACGACACGCCCTTGACTGAGAACGCGGGACAGGCCGATGAAGGGAAGGACGCCGAGGCGACGGGGGACGAAGTGACGGGTGCGGAGGCGGAGGCCGGGGACGGAAACGACGACGAGCTCGGTCTCGAGGCTCGCTTGAAGCGGCTCGACGAGATCGTGGCGGCCCTGGAGGGGGACGAGGTGGACCTGGATCAGGCTCTTGCCCTCTTCGAGGAGGGCGTGGGGCACGTCCGCGCGGCCGAGAAGGCCCTGGCCCAGGCGGAGCTCCGGGTCGAAGAGCTCCTGGGCGAGGGACCCGACGGCGAGACCCGGGAGCTGACGGAGGAGTCCGGGTGAGCCTCGACGCGGTGAGCCAGCCCCGGGAGATGGATCTCGAGGAGGCGATGGAGGCGGAGCGTCGGCACGTCGAGGCGGCGCTGGTCCGAAGCGTGGAGTCCCTTCGGGAAGATCTCGGGAATCTGCACGCCGTGGCGGAGCACGGGGTCCTGGGAGGAGGAAAGCGTGTTCGCCCGATCCTCTGCGTGGCCGCCTTCCGTGCCACGGGCGGGAGCTCCGACGCGCCGATCCACGACCTGGCCGTTTCGTTGGAGTTGATCCACGCGTACTCTCTCATGCACGATGACCTGCCGTGCATGGACGATGCGGCGCTCCGCCGGGGACGCGCGACGTCCCACCTGAGATTCGGAGAGGAGGAAACCATGATGGCGGGAGCCGCCCTCATTCCGGCCGCGGCTCTCCAGGCATGGAAGGCGGCGCGCGTCCTTTCTCTGGACGAGGGACGTTGCCGAAGGATCGTCCGCGAGCTTCTGGGGGCCGC
>JBKHJU010000114.1:0-6332 GCA_046537985.1 Longimicrobiales bacterium | reverse complement strand
ACGTTGCCCGCTCCGATGGCTGCCTCAGCCGCGTCCCGGACCGGTCCCACCACTCGGCCGATCTCCCAGGCTTCCCGGTAGCGTTCCAGCGCGGACTCCAGGCGACCCCGTGCACGGGCGGCACGCCCGGCCCGCCGGAGGGCGAGAGCCACCGGCCGGCGATCCCGGAGTTCCCGGGCGACCTCCACGGCGGCCAGGGCGTAGGCTTCGGCGCGGTCCACTCGATCGGCGTCCTCCTCCAGCTCGGCGATCTCCACCAGGATTCGGGCCGCGGCCTCCCTCTCTCCTCGCTCCAGGGCCCGGGCCACCCGGGCCACGTTCCGGTATAGTCCGGCCAGGTGTTCGCGAGCCCGCTCGGCCATCTCGTCGGTGGCCGCCTCCAGGGACTCGGTGTCGACCAGGCGCGCGCCCACGGTGCCCACCTCACCGGAGGCGCTCCACGTACGTCCGGGATCGGGCCTGGAGGTTGCCAGGATGTGGTCGAAGACGGGGTCGAGCTCGTCGAAATCCGGGAGGATATCGATCAGCCGGTCCACTCGCTCCTGCTTCATCCGTCGCGCTCTCCCCTCGCTTCCCGCCTGGGATCCCGGGCTCCGGGGGACCTCTTCCAGCCGGTACGTGCTCGGAGCAGGAATCGGGCCGACAGGGCCTCGGGAACGGATTCGAGGGTTGTTCCCGGAATCGCGGGATGAATCCGGGTGGTCCGATCTTCTCCGGATCCATCCGAAGTCGAGCTCCGTTCACCGTTCTGGTGCGGCGAGGCCCCAGGTCGGTGAAGGACCCGCCGGGCCCTCATGCCTCCTCGACCTCGATTCCGTAGCTCCGGACCTTCCGGGTGAGCGTGTTGCGATGGATCCCCAGGATGTCCGCCGCGTCGCTCATGTGACCGTCGGTGTGCTGCAGCACCCGGCGGATGTGATCGGCCTCCACGTCTTCCAGCGCGAGGGTCGGGGGATATCCGGTCGGCTCGTCCTCATCCGAGGCGCGGGCCGACATGCGCGGCGCCGCAGTCCCCAGCCGAAGATCACCGGCGCGGAGCACCGGCCCGCGAGCCAGCACGACGGCTCGATCGATGACATTCCGGAGCTCCCGGACGTTTCCGGGCCAGTCGTAGCTCTCGAGCCGCGTCATGGCGTCCTCGGTCACCGCCCGTGCCGGGCGATCGTGACGGCGGGCGAAGAAGGACGCGAAGTGAAGCGCCAGCTCCCGGATGTCACCCCTTCGATCCCTCAGGGGTGGAAGTTCCAGCTCCACGACGGCCAACCTGAAGTACAGGTCCTCCCGGAACCCTCCTTCCCGCATGAGCCGATCCAGAGCCACGTTCGTCGCTGCCACGACCCGGACGTCCAGGTGAATCGCCTCGTTCCCTCCGACCCGTTCGATCACCCGCTCCTCGAGAGCCCGAAGGATCTTCGCCTGGAGGACGACGCTCATGTCTCCGATCTCGTCCAGGAAGAGCGTTCCCCCGTGCGCTCGCTCGAAGCGGCCCTTCTTTCGCGCCACCGCGCCGGTGAACGCCCCCCGCTCGTGCCCGAAGAGCTCCGATTCGAGGAGGTCGTCGGGTATGGCCGCGCAGTTCACCGGGACGAAGGGCTCGTCGGAGCGGGGGCTGGAACGATGAATGGCCCGCGCCACCAGCTCCTTGCCCGTTCCGGACTCGCCGGTGATGAGAACGGTGGCGTCGGTATCCGTCGTCCGGGCCACGACTTCGAAGACCTCGGCCATGGCCGGCGACGAGCCCACGATCGGGAGGTCGTCGGCATCCGGCGCCGGGATGTCCAGCTCCTCCGTGCCGGGAATCGGGATCTCGCCGTCCGACCCGAAGAGGCTTCGCAGGCGGTCTACGAGGATCAGGGGATCGAGAGGCTCCCGGAGGAGAGCGACAGCTCCGCTCCTGTCCATGGCCAGGGTCCGACCCAGGGATGCGCCGGGAGCCGAAAGAAGAAGGGCGCCGCTCCCGGGCTCCCGAGCGATCCGGCTCGCCACGGCCTCATCCACCCCCTCGATCGAGAACGAGACGACCGTCGCGCTCCACTCCTCGCTTCCGAGCCGTTCGAAGAGACTCCCGAGCGACTCCACCTCGTGGAGCTCCACGGCGGCCCCGAGATCCACTTCCTCGACAGAGCGCCTCAGCGCTCCCGTCTCTTCGGAAGGAACGAGCGCGAGAATGGAGATCGGGTCAATCATGCACCAAAGTTATGCTTCCAGAATAGCTGTTGCAATAATTTAAGACAATTCTGCCCAGGATTTCCTGGTGACATGCTTCTTCCCCGGACCGCGAATCATTCGAAAGTCCTTGGCGAACGGGCCTCATCCGCTCCCCGGAAGGTGGATGTGCCGGCCTGGCATCGGGGTTGCGCCAGTCGATGGGCGAGTCGCACCGAAGCCGGTGGGGATCGGGGATCCGGGATCGGAGGCGATCTCGCGGTCCCTCCGGCATTCTCGAACAGGGAGACACGCCATGAATGCACGAATCAAGCGGTACGCCCTTCATCTCCTGGCCGCTTCGGTCCTGGCCGTCACCGGCGCGGCATGTGACACGGGGAGCGATCTCATGGGACCCGGAGGCGACGAGTCGCCGGCCACGGTGGAGGGCCGGGTCGAGGGCGACGGATCCACCGACGATTCCGACGGAAGCTCGACGTCCCCGTCCCGCACCACCCCGTACGCCGTCGCGTCGGGGAAGGCCACGACCGCCGCCGTGGCACACGTTCGCGGTGACGGATCCCTGGAAGTCCTGGCCGAGGCCGACCTGGATGCCGACGGAAGCTTCAGGATCACGGGAGTGCCGGCGGGTCGCTCGGATCTCGTGGTCGTGGCGCGCGGATCGGGCGGCTCGGAGGTCGGTCGCGTCCTGGTCCACGGAGAGACCCGATCCGGGGCGGTGATCACGACGGCTCCGATCAATGCGGAAGCCACGGTCGAGGGCCGGGTGTTCGCGCGGCTGAAGAGCGAGGGCGTTCCGCAGGAGGAACGGGCCTCGGCCCAGTTGGCTCTCCTGATCCACATGAGCGAGGCGACCGCCGCCGACGTGGCCGCCTCGACAGACGCCGTCGCTTCAGTCGCCCACGGAGCACGTGCCGGAATCGAAGCCATGAATCGCACCTTCGCCGAGCTCAGCGCCGACGTGGACGCTCGAGCCCGGGCCGAGGCCATGCTCCAGGCCGCGGTCGACCATGCAGAGAGCCGTCACGCGGGCGCCGACGCGGACGCGGCGGCGGAGGCGTTCCTCTCCGCGGCCGTGGACGGGGTCGTTCGGGCCGGCGCCGACGCCGAAGTCGTCTCCTTGGCCACGGCTGCGGCCGTGACCTCCGTGGAGCGAGCTGCGGCGCAGGTGGACGGAAGTGCCGGCCTCGAGCTGGCCAGGAACGGCGTCCGCCTCAACCTGGAGGCCCGGAAGCAGCTGGCTGCCTCACTGTCCTCCGATCCTTCGAAATCCCTGGCCACGGGAGTGCTGGCGGATCTCGAGGCCGAAGTGGAGGCGTCCGCGTCCCTCGGTGCCATGATCGAGTCGATCGTCGATGCCGAAGCCCGGTTCGAGGAGGAGCTGACCGCGCTGATTCTCTCGGAGCTCACGGCCCTGTCGGCGACTCAGCGTGCCGAGATCGAGGCTCGCCTCGAATCGGCGTTCGCCACGGCCGACCTCTCCGCGCGTCTCGATAGCGCGGTCACGGTGAGCCAGGTGGTCCAGGCGGTGATCGAATATCGCCAGGAGCTCGGTGCCGCGGTGGAAGCCTATCTGGGGATCCTGCCGGACGACGTAACGGCAACCACCCGTGTCTCGGCCGAGCTTCTCATGCTGGTTCACGGAGGTTCCGGCCTGGGCGGCTCCGATTCGTGATGCGAAAGGCCTCGCAGCCTTCGCCGGAAGGAACACCCCCGCCGGGTGCAATGGCGCCCGGCGGGGTTCCTGCATGGTGCGCGCTCGGGTCCGCTCGGGTCCGATCGGCGAACGTCCGGTGTGCGGATCGACGCCGCTCAGGGACCCGTGACCCGCACCCTCACGCGGTGCCAGGCATTGCTGACGTAGCCCTTGAAGTTCCAGATGGGCCCGACGTGCTCGGGCTGGGTGTTTGCCGAGGAGTCCCAGGCCCGGGCCACCAGCTCGTGCTCGCCGGCCGGTAGGTCGAGCTCCGCCTCCCAGAATCGCCAACTTCCGGGTCGGTCCTCACCGTCGGTCAGGTTGGCCACCGTCCACGAAAGGCCCCCGTCGCTCGAGACGTCCACCCGCTGGATCGTCCGGTCACCCCCGGAGAGGGCATATCCCCGGATGCGGACGGAGCCCGCCTCCGGCTCCTCACCGGGTGCGGGTCGTGTGACGACCGCCTGCACCGGCAGCTCGCCCAGCATCAATCCCGCGGTCCAGTCCACCGTCTCGGGCCCCACCTCGGGGGGAAACAGCTTGTATGCCCGGGCCTGGTAGTAGTTGTCGGAGGGCCGGGACTGGACCGTGATCTCGCCGAGCCACTTCACGCTTCGGGCTCCGATGTAGCCGGGCACCACGACCCGGAGTGGGAAGCCGTGGTCCGGGGCAAGGGGCTCCCCGTTCATCTCCCAAGCGAGGAGGACGCTCGGGTCCAGGGCCTTCTCGAGGGGAATGGATCCCCCGAATCCGAAGACTTCGCCGTCCTTCTCGATCTGGTCGAGGCCGGTGAAGGCGACATGGCGGGCGTCGGGCTCCGGTCCGCTCCCGCTCCCGGATGCGGCGTTCGTGCCCGAGCCGGCTTCCGGATCCCCCGGCCGGGCCGTCTCGATCCCGGCCGCGGAGAGCACGTCGCGAAGCCGGGCTCCCGTCCACCGGGCGTTGCCGATGGCGCCGGCCCCCCACGGGACCTCGCCGGGGATCTCCCGGACCGCCATGAGCTCGTCCCGGCGGTTGCCGGCGCACTGGAGCGTGGCCACGGTGGTCGCTTCCTCGAAGTTCCGGCGCAGGTCTTCGAGGGAAAGGCTGAGCTCGTTCACGACCTGACCCCCCACCCGGAGCCGGAAGGAGTCGACGTCGACCTCGGGCACCGGAGCGTGGCTCCGGACGAAGAACAGGTCGCTGGGCGTGAGGTAGTCACCCGTGAGCCGCTGGAGGGAGGGTTCGGAGTTGCGGGGCTCGTCCTGGTGGACGACCTGGGACCGGCGTGCGGTCGATGGATTCACGGAAGATTCAAGAATGAGATGTCACGGCAGCGGGGCGGTCCTGGGAACCGGAAGGTATGCGGCTCCCGCCTTCTCCGGTACCGTCGAGGTCAGAACTCGAGGCCGCTCAGATGGTCGTAGCTCGCCCGCGCCGAGGCGAGGGCGTCCCGGGAATTTTCCTGCCCGACGAAGTAGTGGCGGATACCGACCTCCCTGCTCCGGGCCAGGATCGGACGGAAGTCCGTGGTGCTCCGGCCCACGGAAGTCGTCTCTCCGTCGACCCTCGGATCCCTCACGTGTAGGAGGCGGATGCGGTCGGCGTAGCGCTCCACGTACTCCAGGGGATCCCGGCCCCCCCGCCCGATCCAGTAGGGATCCATCTCCAGGTGGACCAGCTCCGGGTCCGTCTCCTCGAGGAGCAGGTCGTACGGCACCCGGCCTTCCATGGGTTCGAGCTCGAAGGCGTGGTTGTGATAGGCGAAGCCCATCCCCGCCACCCGGGCCGTGGCCGCAGCCCGGTTGAAGAGGTCGGCGGCCCGGCGGTAGTCGCTCAGGGTCTGACGGCGGTTGGACGGGATGGCTTCCACGACGAGGTAGCGATGCCCGATCAGGTGGGCGGCCACGATGGCCTTCTCCCAGTCGCTCATCATGGTCCGGAAGGAGACGTGGGCCGCGGGCGCGTCGAGGCCGCTCCGAACCAGCGCCCGGTGGACGTCCTCGGCTTGCCGTCCGTGGTAGGCCACGAACTCCACCTCGCGATATCCGATACCGGCCACCGCCTCCAGCGTCCCCTCGAAGTCGTCGTCCAGGAGGTTGCGGAGCGCGTGGAGGTGGAGGCCAATGCGCTCGAGCCGGTCGGGGCGATGGATTCGACGGTCGGCACCGGTCGCTCCGGATTCGTGCCCGGCGCCGTCCCCGCCCCTGCCGACGTCGGACAGCGGGGTCGCGGGAGCGGCGCCGCCGCGACGATCCACCGCGGAGAGGGCGGCGCCGGGCGAGGCCGTCCCGGCAAGGGCACACGCCCCGAGGAGTCCCAGCCGGCGAAGGGCGTCTCGTCTGGGGAGTGTCACGGAATACTCCGGGTCTCTCCCATGGCGGGAAGCCAGAGAAGATCTTCCGCGAGTCCGGCCTCCTCCCATGCCTGCCGTGCCAGCACCGGAGGCTCCAGGGGGTGCTCGTCGGAGAGGCGGAAGGTGCCCCAGTGC
>JBKHJU010000113.1:0-6340 GCA_046537985.1 Longimicrobiales bacterium | reverse complement strand
GACGAGATGTGGGAGGACGACCGGTGGATGGATCGGGCACTGGAGGCTCTGGGTGATCCCGTCTACCTGACCTTCGACGTGGACTATCTCGATCCCTCCCTGGTGCCCGCCACCGGCACCCCGGAGCCGGGGGGCGGGGATTGGTACCGCACCCTACGCTTCCTGCGGCGGGTCTTCGAGGAGCGGGAGGTGATCGCCTGCGACGTGGTGGAGCTCGCGCCGATGGGGAGCCTCCACGCTCCGGACTTCGTCACGGCCAAGCTGGTGTACAAGCTCCTGGGATACTCCCTTTCAGGTGGCCGAGGAACCCCTGGTCGTCGCTGAAGCGGTGATCCGCGTCGCCGTAGAGAGATGAGAGAAGGGATGATGAGAGAGGAGCGTCGTCGCCCGCCCGAAGCGGCTCCGTCCCCAGCGGATCGGTCGATCCCCGACGCCGGGTTCCGGGGCCCGGGCCGCCCTGTCCCGGATGCGCTCGAGAGCTTTCCCGGCCGCGCCATGGACCGGGCCGCCGACACGCGCCGAATCGACGGCAACGCCCTCGAGCTCCAGTTCGACGGTCCCACCACCTTCGAATCGTGGATCGATGCCATCGAGGCGGCCGAGCGGTCCATCCTCTTCGAGAACTACATCCTCCGGGACGACCGGATCGGACGCATCTTCCGTGAGGTCCTCATCGAGACGGCCCGCCGAGGCGTGGAGGTCCGGGTCCTTTACGACTGGGTGGGTTGCTGGGCCACCAGTCGTCGCTATTGGAAGCCCTTCAAGGAGGCGGGGGTGGAGGTCCGCTCCTTCAATCCCCCGACTCTCCGGGATCCCTTCGGCGTCTTCCAGCGGGACCATCGAAAGGTCGTCTGCGTGGACGGAGAGACGGCGTTCGTCGGGGGCTTCTGCGTCGGAGAGGAGTGGGCCGGGCTCGGCGATGAAGCCCCCTGGCGGGACACCGGGGTGGGGATACGGGGGCCCGCCGCGGCGGCGGTCGCCCGCTCCTTCGAGAAGGTCTGGGACGAGATCGGGTCTCCCGTTCCGGAGCACGTCCGGGCCCGGACCGGGGGTGCCGCCCTCCGCGGTGAGACCCCGGTCTGGGTCATCGAGGGACAGCCCTGGAGGTCGCGCGTCTACCGGGTGAGCCAGCTCGTGGCGGCCAGCGCGCAGGAGCGCATCTGGATCACCGATCCCTACTTCGTCGCCCCCAGGCCCGTGTCCGAGGCCCTCATGGCGGCGGCCCGGGACGGGGTCGACGTCCGGATTCTCGTTCCGGCGCACAACAACTGGCCATGGGTCGGGACCCTTTCCCGGGGCGGCTACCGGTCCCTCCTGGAGTCGGGGGTTCGGATCTTCGAGTGGGAGGGGCCCATGATCCACGCCAAGACCTCGGTGGCCGACGGCATCTGGTGCCGCATCGGATCGTCGAACCTCAACGCGGCGAGCCTCCTGGGAAACTGGGAGATCGACGTGGGGGTTCTGGACCAGGACCTGGCCACCCAGCTGGAGGGCCTGTTCCTGGCCGACCTGGCTTCGTCCCGGGAGATCTTGCTTCCGGGAAGCGTACCCCTTCCGGTGCGTCCGTCCCGGGAGCGCTTCGGTCTCCCGGCCGACCCCGGTGACGGCGCGTCGCCGGAAGAGCGTCGCTCCACGTCGGCGGGGACGGACCCCGGGGCGACGGCGGAGCCCGTGGAGGCGGGCGCAGCCGACCCGGGGGGAGAGGAGCGGGAAGGTGGTGGACAGGAAGCGGCCCTCGAGAGCAGCCGGGAACCTGCGGGCGAACGTGGCGGGCTGGCCGGCGAGCCGGATCCGGGGCGCGGTCCGGCCGCTCGGGAGGAGGAGTCCGGAGCGAGTCCCCGCCCGGCCACGGTCCTCCGATCTCCCGATACCCTGTCCGAGCGCCTGGAGGAGATTCGTCGAAGCAAAGCCTACGGGACGTGGCACCTGGCCGACCTCGTACGAGCGGGCTCGGCCTTCGGAGACGCCATCGCCGGTCACCGCGTGCTGGGCCGGGAGGACCGGACGGTCCTGGGCACCGTGGCCGTCCTGGTGCTCTTCATCGCCGTCGCCTCCGGGTTCTTCCCCAGTCTCGTCGGATGGATCGTCGCCGTCATCAGCGGGTGGTTCGGCATCGTCCTCGGTGCTCGGGCCATCTACCAGGCCCGGGAGGCGCGCCGGGAGGAGCGAGCCGAGCGCCGAGAGGAACGATCCCGGAGGGACCCGGCGGTCGTCCCCGGAAAGGACCAGAGGGACGGCTCCCGGGGCTCGGCGCGTCGGAGCCCCGGCCCTCGGGACGCTGACGGTCCGGAAGGGTAGAATTCGCGCACATGGACGCACTCACCCAGAGCATCGGACTCGCGGTCGCCTTCGGAGCGGGGATTCTCTCCTTCCTCTCGCCGTGCGTGCTTCCCCTGGTGCCCAGCTACCTCTCCTTCGTCACCGGAATGTCCCTTGAAGACCTCCAGGAGGGCGTGGATCGGCGTACGACCCTGACCCACGCCTTCCTCTTCGTTGCCGGCTTCACCGCCATCTTCATGTTGCTGGGCGCGTCGGCGTCCTTCCTCGGTCAGTTCTTCCGGCGCTACGAAGTCTGGCTCGCCCGGGTCGGGGGGCTGGTGATCATCGTCCTGGGGCTCCACCTCATGGGGGCCTTTCGCATGGCGCCCCTCCTCCGGGAGAAGCGGTTTCAGCTCCACGACAAGCCGGCGGGGTACCTGGGCACCGTCGGCGTGGGAATGGCGTTCGGGGCGGGATGGACCCCGTGCATCGGCCCGGTCCTCGGCGGCATCCTCACCTTCGCCGCGTCGTCGGAGCGGTTCTGGAGCGGTGTGGGGCTCCTGGGCGTCTACTCGGCGGGGCTTGCGGTGCCCTTCATCGTGACGGCCGTGGCGCTGGAGCGATTTCTCGAGGCCTTCCAGCGGTTTCGGCGCTTCATGCCGGTGGTCCAGAAGGCAGCCGGCGCTCTGCTCGTCCTCCTGGGAGTCCTCCTGGTGAGCGGCTCCTTCACCATGCTCTCGAACTACCTCTACCAGCTCACCCCGGACTTCCTCTTCGAGCTGGAGGAACGGATGCTGGACATGGAAGCGTAGCCGGGGCGGTGCATGCACTCTCGGAGTCCATGCGGAGCCCTGAGGCTCCCGGCGGCACCAGGGGGGTCGGTCGCGTGGTCAAGCCCCGGAAGTCGGTTCGTCCCTTCCCTTAGGATGCTTGCCGGGCTTGGCCCCTCACCACCGGTCCCCAGTCAGTCCACCCCGACCCGCTCCCGGGCCGAGACTCCTTCCACCTGCTCCTCCAGCATCTGTCGCCGCAGGAGCGTGGCGTAGGATCCCTGGCGGGCCATGAGCTCGTCGTGGGTGCCCGTCTCCACGATCCGCCCCTCCTCCAGGACCAGGATGAGGTCCGCGTCCATGACGGCCGACACCCGGTGGCTGATGATGAATGAGGTCCGGTCGGCCAGGATCCGCTCCAGGTCGGCCAGGATTCGGGCCTCGGTGCGGGTGTCCACGGCGCTCAGGGCGTCGTCCATGACGAGGACCGCCGGATCCCGGGCCAGCGCCCGGGCCAGGGTCGTCCGCTGCTTCTGTCCGCCGGACAGGTTGATTCCACGCTCCCCGAGGTAGGTCGAGTAGCTTCGGGGGAAGCCCTCGATGGAATCGTGGATCTGGGCGATCCGAGCGGCTTCCCGGATCGCCTCCTCCGGGTCGTCCCTGGTGTCGGTCTCTCCGATGGCCCCCACCTCGTCCAGACCCCTGCCACCTCCGGATCTCGTGGCACCGGATCCCGCGCCTTCGGCCGTGTCCACGCCCTCACCGCGCCCGAGGATGCCGAGCCCGATGTTCTTCTCGATGGTGTCGGAGAAGAGGAAGGGATCCTGGGGAACCATCCCGATGGCCCGTCGGAGGTCGGCGGGGTCGTAGCGGTCGACGGCGACCCCGTCCACGAGCACCTCCCCTTCCTGGGGATCGTGAACCCGGGGGATGAGGCTCACCAGCGTCGTCTTTCCGGACCCCGTGGCGCCCACCACGGCCACCGTCTGGCCCGGCTCCACCCGGAAGGAGATGTCCCGCAGCACCCATCGATCGGTCTCCGGATACCGGAACCAGACGTCTCGGAATTCGACCTCACCCCGAACCTCCTCCAGGGACACCGGATCGTCCGGCGCCGAGATCCGTGGGCGGGTCTCCATGATCCGGTTGATCCGGCCCATGGACGCTGCTCCCCGCTGGTAGAGGTTCACCACCCATCCCAGGGAGATCATGGGCCAGAGGAGGAGAGCGAGGTAGAACCCGAATGCGACGAAGTCCCCGACGGTGATCTCGCCTCGCATGACCTCCTGTCCCCCGAACCAGAGGACGACGACCATCCCCGCTCCCGCCAGGAGGTGGAGCACGGGATGGAAGATCCCCGACGCCTTGACCAGGTCCACGTTCCGGTCCATGTAGTCCCGGTTCAGCTCCTCGAAGTGCCGCTCCTGGCTCTCCTCCTGGGTGTAGGCTCGGACGATGCGCACACCGGAGAGGTTCTCCTGGACCATGGTGGAGAGGGTGGAGAACTGTTCCTGGATCGACTCGAAGCGCTCGTGGATGATCCTCCCGAAGATCAGGACCACCGGCGGCACCACGATCATGGGGATCATGGCGTAGAGGGTCAGCGTGGGGCTGATCCAGACCATGAGGGCCACGGTGAAGGTGAACGTGACGGCCGTGTTCACCGTGTACATGACGGCCGGACCCATGGCCTGCCGGACGGCCAGGGTATCGTTGGTGGCCCGGCTCATGAGATCGCCGGTCCGGGTGGTGCCGTAGAAGGTGGCGTCCAGCCGGAGGAGGTGTCGGAAGAAGTCGTTCCTGAGGTCGCACTCCATCCGCCGGCTGAGTCCGTTCAGCAGCTCCCGCATTCCGTAGCGGGCCGCGCCTCCCAGGATTGCGGCCAGCACGATCAGGCCGGCGAAGAGGAGGATCCGGTCCGATGTCACCCCGGGGTCCTCGAGGGCGTCGATGGCCAGCTTCATGAGGTACGGCTTGGCGATGCTGAAGGCGTTGGCCACCACGACGAGGCCGATCCCCAGCGCCATCCCCTTCGCGTAGGGGCGGAAGTACCGGAGTGCGGTTCGGAGCTCCTTCACCCGGCGACGATCTCCCGGACGGGGATCCTCCCGACCCGATGCACCCTGCACGTCCCCGGGCGCCCGTCCATCGTGGGAATCAGAAGCCCGCCGCCGTCCCGCCCCGGCGGGGATCGGCCATTCCCTGGAGGGTCCCGTCGTCCTCGACCAGGATCACGTGAGCGTCGCCCGAGAAGGAGTCCCGCTCTACCACCGTGTGTCCCATGGCCTCCAGCTCCTCGATGACCGAGGCGGGCAGCCCCTGGGGCTCCACGTAGATCTGGTCCGGCAGGTGCTGGTGGTGAACACGGGGGGCCGAGACCGCCTGGGCCGCGTTCATTCCGAAGTCGACGACGTTGGAGACGGTCTGGAACGTGGTGGTGATGATGGTGGACCCTCCCGGCGTCCCCGTCACCATGAAGAGGTTCCCCCGGGGATCCACGACGATGGTGGGCGACATGGCCGAGAGCATTCGCTTGCCCGGCTGAACCGCGTTGGCTTCGCCCTGGACGAGCCCGTAGAGGTTCGGGGTTCCCGGCTTGGCGGCGAAGTCGTCCATCTCGTTGTTCAGGACGAAGCCGGCCCCCGCCACCGTCACCTTGTTCCCGAATCCCGAGTTCAGCGTCGTCGTGATGGCGACGGCTCGCCCCTCACCGTCCACGATGGAGAAATGGGTCGTCTCTACGCTCTCGTCCGACGGAGCGGGCTCCGGTGCGGGCCCCAGACCCGGGAGCACCGAGTCCGAGGGGGTGGCCCGATCCTCCACGATCGGATCCCGGCGCTCGTCGGCGTATCCCGGCGACGTCATGGCGTCGAGGGGCATGTCCACGAAGGCCGGGTCGGCCAGGTACGTGTTCCGGTCGACGTATGCCCGCTTCCACGCCTCGGCCTGCAGGTGTACGTGGGCCGTGGAATGCCAGTCCCGCTGGGACAGGTAGAACTCCTCCATGATCAGGGCGCCCGCGGCCATGGTGGCCCCTCCGGACGAGGACGGCGGCATGGAGTAAATCTGGTGGTCGTGGTACCGAAACTGGATCGGGTCCCGCCACACGGCCTCGTACCGCTCGAGATCCTCGTGGGTGATGAGGCCGCCGCCCCGCTCCATCTCCTCGACGATCAGGTCCGCGGTCCGACCCGAGTAGAAGCCCGCCGCCCCCCGATCCCGGATGAGTCGGAGGGTCTCGGCCAGCTCGGGCTGCTCGAAGGTGTCTCCCACCGCCGGCACTTCTCCTCCCGGGAGGAAGGTCTCCTCGG
>JBKHJU010000112.1:0-6359 GCA_046537985.1 Longimicrobiales bacterium | reverse complement strand
CAGGAGGGAGTACTCGGAGTGGACGTGGAGGTGGACGAAGCTCACGGGGCGCGGGCTGGGTCTGGAGCGCTCTTACAGGTGGCTGAAGGAGTGGGACGAGCCGGGTCGGGAGGGCCCGCGGGGCGAGCGCCCGGGCGGCACCCTCGAGAAGGGCTCGACCATCAGGTGGCGAATTGTAAGAGAGGGTCGGGAAGGGGAGCAATCTAGGCGGCCTCGAGTCGCCAGAAGGATCCCTCTATGACAGGACGTTCGGACGAGCCCGCCGGCGCGACGCTGGCAGCGTCAAATGTTTACGCTCCCTACCGCCCCCTGAACTCGGGCTCCCGCTTCTCCACGAAGGCCGCGGCGGCCTCCTTGTGGTCCTCGGTGAGGGCGGTGTGGATGTGGTGGGTCGCTTCCAGGTCGAGGCACTCGAGCAGGTCTCCCCCCGTGGCGGCTCGGAGGAAGTTCTCCTTCATGTAGCGGTAGGCCACCGAGGGCCCCCGGGCGAGGCGCCGGGCCAGGTCCATGGTCCGCTCTTCCAGCTCGTCGGGCCCGAAGACGAAGTTGGCGATTCCCAGGCGCTCGCACTCCTCGGCGCCGATCCGCTCCGACAGGTAGTAGAGCTCCTTCGCCTTTCCCGCGCCCACGAGCTGGGACAGGAAGAAGGTGCCGCCGAAGTCTCCGCTGAACCCCACCCGGGCGAAGGCCGTGGTGACGAACGCGGCCTCGGACATGGTGCGGAGATCCGCCGCCAGGGCCAGGGAAAGCCCCGCCCCCGCCGCCGGTCCCGGGAGCATGGCGATGACGGGCTTCGGCATGAGGTGGATCCGGCCTGCCGTGTTCCGCTGGATGAGCCGTTGCCGACGGATCCGCTCGTCGAGGGTGACCCCGGTCCCACCCAGGGGACTTCCGCTTCGGGCCATGGCCTTCACGTCTCCCCCGGCGCAGAAGGCTCCGGCGGCCCCGGTGATCACCACCGCCCGCACCGTGGTGGACCGCTCCGCCCGATCCAGGATCCGAGCCAGTCCCTCCAGCATCTCCGGGGAGAGGGCGTTTCGCGCCTCGGGTCGATTGAAGGTGAGGACGGCGACCTCGTCCTCCTCCCGGGCCAGGAGATGATCGGTTCCGGTGTCGAAGTCGGTGCTCATGGCTTCTTCCTCGTGGGTCGGAGGCCTGGGTGACGGGGCGATGATCCGGTGTGGCGGATCGAACGGGCCGGATTGGACGAATAGGGTTCGGGCCCCACATTCGCCACGCGCCGACGGAGCTCGATCGCCATCTCCTATTCGGATCTCGTATTCAGCCCCAGGGGAGGTGCTCTCCGACATCGAACTCGCCTTCGAGCGGATTCGACTCGGTGGTGACCGCACCTTCGGGTATCTCCCGGGAGACCGGGAGACCGGGAGACCGGGAGGCGAAGGAGGCGCGGATCATCGAGCCGGGCAGTTCATCCGACGCTCTCCGCCTGACAGAGCACGCGGACGCCGGCGCCGGTGTCCCAGGCCAGCTCGGGGGAGGGAAGAGCCCCCAGCTCCAGCTCCGAGGAGCCGACTCCGGGAAACCAGAGGAGGGCGCTGGCGGGAGCCGGATGGTCGTTGGCCTCGGCAATGGTCCGGGCCAGCTTCATGTTGGCCTCGTGCCGGCTCCGAAGCAGCTTCCTGTCGGCAGCGGTTCCCTCCACGCTCCGGGCCACCTCCTCCAGCGTCCGTCCGTCGACCCAGCGCGCCTCCCTGGCCGCCCGCCCTCCGCCCGAGGCGTGGAGCCCCTCGAAGCAGGAGCGGAGGGAGGGCGAAAGGTCCTCGGTTCCCAGCAGGAAAGCGAGGCGATCCGGAGCGCGTGCTGGAATGAGCCACTTGCTGACGTCCCCGAAGAGAACGTCGGATCGGACGCCGACAGCCGACGGGAACCCTGCGGCGCCCGCGTGGCACCAGTCCACGCAGATCAGGGGCCGGCCCCGTGCGGTACGGCCGGCCCGGAAGCCGCCCCGGAATCTCTTCCGCAGGTCGTCACAGAGGGAGGCCACGTCGCCCACCCGCCCCCTCCACGAGACCAGGCTCGCCACCACGGCGTCCGGGGAGAGGCGCTCGGCTGCGGAGGTCAGCTCTCCGAAGGGCGCGACATGGACCTCCAGGTCGGGAAAGTGTCCCGCGGCGTAGTACTCCCGGTCCGAGAGGAGGACCTTGTAGACCTCCTGTTGATGGAAGAAGAGTCGCAGGGCGATCAGGGCTCCCGGTGCCAGGATGGCCTCCTCCGCACTCCTCTCCAGGAGGTCCGAGAGGGTGGAGCGGATGACGTCTGCGTCGCTCACGGGCCCCTCACGCCGCCGGCGCTTCCTTTCCCGGGAGGCACGTGCAGTTCCCCGAGTCCGTGACCTGCAGGATCCGGCACTGCTCCAGCGTCTCGACCGTTCGCGGCTCGTCGGTCCGGAAGTGGACCACCGACCCGGCGGAGACGAGGGCCCCCTGGGCCGCGTCTTCCGAAGAGAGGACGAGGCGGCCCTCGAGGACGATCCAGGTGGTGAAGTCCCCCGCGGAGAAACGGCGCTCCGGCTCGATCCTTCCATGCCACCCCTCGGGCAGACGAATTCGGGTGGGATGGAGCCAGTGGCGGAGGCCCGGGGGGCGTCCGAGGACCGGGGAGGGACGCGCACCCTCGGCCTCCTCGAGGCTTCCCGATCGGTCGAAGCGCCACCTCGAGGTCTCGATGAGGTCGAGGAGGGGGATCCGGAGGACCCGGGCCACCCGGAGGAGAGCGTCCAGGGAGAGGTTCCGGGTTCCCGCTTCGAGCCGGGAGAGCTGCGCGGGGTCCACGTCGGCCAGTGCCGCCAGCTCCTGCAAGCCGAGCCCGGCCCGCTCGCGATGGAGGCGGGTCCGCTCGGCGATCCCCCAGGCCGTGAGGGCGTAGCGGGAGGGATCCAGGAGATCGTCCCGGGAGAGGGTCCGGGGGTGGAGCTGGACGGGGCCCCGGGTGGGAAGGGACGGATCCAGGCTGATGGCGGCCGGAACCTCGCTCACGTCCCGGAAGATCATCCACGCTTCCGCCGACTCCTCCACGGACCAGGTGTGGTGGGGGATCTGGGGATTGATCCGGATCATCTCGAGGGACCCGACCGGCTCGTCGAGCTTCTCCCGTTCCGGCGCTTCTCCCGGGGGAGCCCAGAAGAACTGGTACTGGACCCGCCCGGAGACGGGAATCAGGAGCTCCTCTCCGGCGTGGGACATGAAGTCGGTGGGAACGGTGGGCGGAAAAACGACCCGCATCACCGAGTAGCCGGCGCCCCAGATGGCGGGCGGATTGTAGCTGTGGTAGGAGATTCCCACCGATTCCGGGGCGTCCGTGCGGAGAACCCGGGGCGCGTCGGCGGGGGCCACCACGTAGCGGTCACCGAAGGCGGCGTCCGGGAGGTGCTCCTTGAGGTGCGCGGTCGCGTCACCCTCCGAGCTGCCGTAAAAGAGCTCCGCCAGCCACCCCAGGGTCCCGTGGCGCGGCCGATGGCCCTCTCCGAATTCCGTTCCCATGCCCAACGATCCTCGCCGCGACAGACATTGTCAACATGCGCAGTGAACAACATTTCCGATGGGAATGTCAAAATTATTGACATTGACATAACACGTGCTTACTCTGCTGTTGTCGCGGTCTGCAGAACGCCACGCTCGAGACTGGACTCGCTGGATTCCCCGGGGCATGGCTGAGTCTCCGGGGGTCCCGTCGGATCTCGGAGGCAGCCATGGCCAACCCGTCCCTTCTCGGAATCACGCTCGCCGCCGTCCTATGGCCGGGACCTGTCCTGGGCCAGGCCGCCTACACAGTGGAGGGCCGGGTGGTGGAGAAAGACGCCACCGCAGGGATTCCGAACGCCACGCTGGAGCTCGAAGGCTCCGCCGCCGCCACCGCCGCCACCGCGCGCACCCGTGCCGATGGCCGTTTCCGTTTCCACGGAGTCGATCCGGGAGGATACACCATCCGGGTTCTCCGCCACGGCTACCGTCCCCGCTCCCAGTACGTCTTCGTGGACGAGGACGTCGCCCTCATCCTACCGTTGGAAATGGCACCGACCGTCGAGGGGCGAGGTCGGAGCGGACCGCCGGGCAAGCCCATCGTCGCGCTTCGGGGGGTGGTGCGCGAGAGCGAGTGGGGACTCCCCCTCCCGGAGGTGGATGTCCTCACGGACCTGGGAAGGGGCACGACGACCGGAGTCCGGGGCGGCTTCCTCCTGGGCGGCATCCCCCGGGACCGCCCCCTCCTGGTCAGCGTTCGGGCCTTCGGCTACATGCCGCTGGACACCGTCCTCCGATTTGGAGGAGCCGACTTCCACGACCTCAAGCTGATTCCGGATCCGCAGGTCCAGCGGAGGATTCGGCGCCAGTGGGAGCTCCTGGAGCTGCGGTCCGCCGCCGGCTCGGAGCGCCTCGGAGGGCTGGACAGGGAGGCGCTCCTGGCCTCCGGCGCCCCGACTCTCTCCGGTGTTCTCGGGACCCACTACGGGGAGCTGTCGAGTCGGGTCACCTGCGTCGTCCTCGACGAACGCACGGCGAAGGAGCCGACCCATCTCCTCAAGCTCACCCCCGGTGGAATCCAGCGGGTCGAGCTCTTTTCCCACCCCGGGGAGCCCGAGGGAGTCGTCGCTCGCGTGTACAGCCGGAGATTCATCCGGGACCTGATCGCCGGAGGGGTCGAGGCGGCGTCCGGAGCGATCGCGTATGTTCACGAGGCCGGAAGCGGGACCGATGCTCCCGCGGACGGCCCCATCTGCCCCATCGCAAGGGAGGGTGAGCCATGAAGGCGCCACTCCAGACCCTCGCTGTCGACCGGTTCATCTTCGTCGGCCGGTACGTCGCCGTCGGGCGTTTCCTCGCCGGCGACCGTCGTCTCGGCGTCGGCGGTCTCCCCACCGTCGGCCGCCTCCTGATCGTCGGCTCCTTCATGGCCGCCGGACTGCTCCTCGCGGCGGATCCACCCTTGCAGGCCCAGGAGGCGGAGGACCCCGCCGTGACGGGTCGGGTTCTCGACGCCCGGTCCGGTGCTCCGATCCGGGGAGCCTTCGTCGGCCTCCATCCGGCCCACGAGGGTGTCCTCACCGACAGCACCGGGCATTTCCGCCTTCCGGTCTCGGTCTCGCCCCCGTACGACCTGGTGGCCGAGCAGCTCGGATATTCCGATGGCCGGATGACGATCTCGGCGGCCGAGGTCGATTCGGGCGTGGAGCTCCGGATCGAGCCCGATCCCGTGGCCCTGGAAGAGCTGGAGGTGGTCACGGAACGGTACGTCCGGGAGAGGAACGCGTACCCCGGCGCGGTGAGCGCCTACGATCAGGACTTCATGCTCTCCCAGCCGGGCCAGACGGCGTTCGACGTGGCCGTCCGGAGGGCTCGCCTACGCCCGTGTGCTCCGGCGAGCGACGAGGAGTGGTGCGCGGTCTCCCGTGGGCAGCTCGTTCCGGCCCGGGTCTACGTGGACGAGATTCCCGTGGCATGGGACGGAGTGAACGCCTTGCGGGATTACCACGCCGGCGAGATCTATCTACTGGAAGTCTACGGGTTCGGAAGAGTCATCCGGGTCCTCACCCGCTGGGGCGTGGAGGAGCGCCCCGAGCAGATCGCCGCGCTGAGGACCCTGCCCATCGTTCCGGAACCCTGGGAGATGAACGCGCGGCGGGGTCCCCTGACCCTCAACGCGCTCGAAGCGACGGATCCGAGGCAGCTCCGCCTGCTGCGGTAGAGGAAAGGAGACGCAACTGGAAGAGTCGACGGAGCTGGATTCTCGCTGGCATGCGGTGGAGATCGGGGGCCGGACGTTTCGCCAGTTGGACCTGCGACACGAGGATGTCGGGCCCCGGGTCGTCGAGGAGATCGAGTCGGGCGTCGAAGTCTACTACAATCGGCGCTGGGAGCTGACCCGCCGCTTCTGCCGGTATCTGCTCTCCCATCCGGAGCTGGTGGAGGGCCTGCGGGTCCTCGTGGCCGGGGCCGGGGTGGGGATGGAAGCGGTCGTGGTGGGTCGCCTCGCCGCCACGGTCACCGTCAATGAACGGGCGCCCGTGGCTCTCGACCTCCAGATGGAGCAGCTGGCCGAGAACGGCGTCCGGGGCGCTCGCGCCCTCTCCGGCCCCTTTGCGGACGCTCCCCTGGGAGGGATCGATCTCGTGGTGGCCTGCTACGTGGTCTACGACGACGAGACCCGCACCGCCATGTCCCGGTTGCTGGAGCGGACCGGGGAGCGGGGGATCCCCGTCCTCCTGGCCAACGAGAATCCGGAGGGACACTTCAGCCGGCTCCTGGAATCCACCGATCGTTCGGTCACCGAGCTCGAGCGGGATGGGGGTCGCTACATCGTCTGGGTCTCCTGACCCGACGCCGGCTCGTCCCGGACCCCTCGGG
>JBKHJU010000111.1:0-6400 GCA_046537985.1 Longimicrobiales bacterium | reverse complement strand
GGCGAGGGAGTGGCCCTGGCCAGCGATGCGTCCAGTGTGTTCCGCCCATGCCTATCCGGCCCGACAGAGCGGGATCCTCCTTCGGCCGTCCGAGACGGCGAACGGACCCCGGGGGCGACTCCGAACGAGCCACTCTCCACGCTGGAGACCGCCTCGGATCTCCCACCGGCATCGTGTTTAGAATCGTGTTCAAGACGCTCCCACCGAAACGCCCCAGAACTCGAATCCATGGACGACACGGTCTCCGTACTCTTCGTCTGTCTCGGCAACATCTGTCGCTCTCCCCTCGCCGAGGGGGTCTTCCTCTCCCTTCTCGAAGAGGAGGGGATCGAGCACCGCTTCGAGGTGGACTCGGCCGGGACCGGAGCCTACCACGTCGGCGAGTCCCCGGATCCCCGCTCGGTCGACGTGGCCCGACGAAACGGCATCACGCTTCGCGGGCACGCCCGGCAGGTGGAGGCGGCGGACTTCGAAATCTTCGACTACGTCCTGGCGATGGACCGGTCGAACCTCCGGGCCCTGGAGGGGCTGCGACCCGAGAACCCCCGCGCTGGTCTGCACCTCCTGCGCGATTTCGATCCCGAGAGCGACGGTGACCCGGACGTTCCCGACCCCTACTACGGGGGACCCGGCGGATTCGAGCGGGTGTTCGAGATGATCGACCGGTCGTGCCGAGGGCTCCTCGGGGTCATCCGGGGCGAGCGCGGGTAGGGCGGGCGGGGAAGGAGCGTGCTCCCTCGACACCTTCCGCCCCCGGTCCGGGACGGGGTGACGCGGGCCCTGGAAGAGCGCCTGGGCCACCCTCCGACCATCACCTCGGCCCGCACCGTCGGTGGCGGCTGCATCAACCACTCGGCCCGGATCGAGATCCACACCGGGGATCGCTTCTTCCTCAAGTGGAACGCCGACCACCCCGAGCTCTTCGGCCCCGAGGCCGACGGGTTGGAAGCCCTGGCCGAAGCCGCCCAGGAAGGGGCACCCGAGGGAGCGCCGCCACTTCGAATCCCCGAGGTCGTCGGCGTGGGTGAGGGATCCGACGGAGCGTCGGGATGGCTCCTCCTCGAGTATGTGCCGGAAGGACGCCCCGGTCCCGACTACGACCGGGCGCTGGCCGAAGGGCTCGCCGGGATCCACTCCCGCCGGGCCTCCGGGCCGACGGCGACCGGGAAGTCGTGGGGCTGGTCCGCCGACAACTTCATCGGCTCACTCCCCCAGTCCAACACGCCGCGCCCCGTCTGGGCGGAATTCTGGATCGAGGAGCGAATCCGTCCACAGCTCGACCTGGCCAGGGACCGGGGCTTCTTCGACGCAGGAGGCGCTACCCGGAGCGGATGGGACGCGCTCTTCCAGCGGGCGGACGAGCTCGTGGCGGCGGGGGAGGAAGACGGCCCTTCCCTCCTCCACGGCGATCTCTGGAGCGGGAACGTCTATCCGGGCCCCCGGGGAGAGCCCGTCCTCATCGACCCGGCAGTATATCGGGGGCACGGGGAGGTGGACCTGGCCATGACCGAGCTCTTCGGGGGCTTCGGGCAGGAGTTCTACCGGGAGTACCGCGAGGTCCGACCGCTTGCGGCCGGCTACCGGGAGGTCCGCCGTCACGTCTATCAGCTCTACCCCCTCCTGGTGCACGTGAACCTCTTCGGAGGAGGCTACGCGGGGCGAGCCCGGGACGCTCTGGAGCGGGCCCTCCGCGGATAGCCGAAGGCTCCACTCCCTCCACAGTCCTGAGGTGTGAGCCCGTGCGGGCGTCTCACCCCTCCCGAACCCCGAGGGCCACTCCGTCCCCCACGGGAAGGATGGTGGCCCGGAAGTCGTCGCCGTCGGCCAGGGCCCGATTGAACGCCCGCACACCCTCGGTCGAAGCTTCCCGATCGTTCCCGTCCACGACCCGACCCTGCCAGAGGGCGTTGTCCGCAACGACCAGCCCGCCGGGCCGGAGGAGGCGGACCGCCTGGGTCAGATACCCGGTGTATCCCTCCTTGTCGGCGTCGATGAAGACCAGATCCCAGGCCCCGTCGGGTCCCAGCTCCGCCACGACCCCTCGAGCGTCGCCCACCCGGATCTCCACGCGGTCCGCCTCGCCGGCTCGCTCGAAGAGCTCTCCGGCCAGGTCGGCGCGGTCCGGCTCCTTCTCCACCGTCACGAGCTTTCCCCCGGGAGCCATCCCCCGGAGGAGCCAGAGGGCCGAGTACCCGCCCAGGGTCCCGATCTCCAGGACGCGCTTTGCGTTCACCATCCGGGCCAGGAGCCCCAGAACCCGACCCGTCCGGGCCGGAACCTGAATCAGGGGAAAGCCCCGCTCCTCCAGCTCGCCCCGAAGCTCGGAAAAGAGGGCGGGCTCCTCGACGAAGAGGTCGTCGATGTACTCCAGGAGGGCGGGGTCGATCGCTTCGTCGAAGGTAGCCAAGGGAAGCTTCTCCCGATCAGAGACCGACCAGAGTACGTTCCGAATTTCGTCGGGCGGCCATTCCCGGCCCGACTCAGCCGGACTTCCGGGCCGCCACGGCCTCGGCGATCCTTCGGATCCCCGATTCGAGAACGTCGTCGGACGAGGCGAAGCTCATGCGCACGTACCGATCGTCGCCGAAGGCGCTTCCGGGCACCACGGCCACTCCCGCCTTCTCCAGGAGCCAGGTGCAGAACGCCGAGGAGTCGGGAACCTCGTCGTCGAAGAAGGAATCCACCCGGAAGAACAGGTAGAAGGCCCCCCTGGGCCGGACGAATCCCACCTCCGGGAGCAGGTCCCGCACGAGTCCCACCACGAGGTTCCGTCTGCGCCGGAACGCCTCCAGCATGGTGGCGACCTCTCCGGCCGCCCGCTCGGGCTGGGTGAAGGCGGCCAGGGTGGCGAGCTGGGAGGGAGACGCCGGGTTGGAGGTCGTCTGGCTCTGGAGGGCCGCCATCTTCCCGGCCAGGCCCGCGTCGCTCACGGTGTAGCCGATGCGCCACCCGGTCATGGCGAAGCACTTCGAGACCCCGTCCACGATCACGTGGGGGCCGAGGGACCCCTCGTCCAGATCCACGACGCTCGGCGCGGAATCCCGGTCGTCCCCGTGGTAGATGAGTCGGTAGATCTCGTCGGAGATGAGCCAGACGTCCCGATCCCGGGCCCACTCGGCGACGGCCCGGAGCTCGTCCAGGGAATACACGGTTCCCGTCGGATTCGACGGGGAGCAGAGGATCAGCCCCCGGGTCCGGTCGGTGGCCACCCCGTCCAGATCCTCGGGACGGAGGCGGAAGTCCAGCTCCTCGGACCCCGCCACCGTCACGGGCTCGGCCCGGGCCAGGTGCACCAGCGCCGGATACGTGGTCCAGTAGGGGGCCGCGATCAGGACCTCGTCACCCGGCCCGAAAAGGGTGAAGCAGGCGTTGAACAGGGACTGCTTGGCTCCGGCGCTCACCACCACCTGAGACCACTCCACCGTACGACCGCGGTGCTCGTAGCTGTCCGCGATGGCCTGCCGCAGCTCGGGCATGCCCGGAGCCGCCGTGTAGTGGGTCTGGCCGGCGTGGATCCCCTCGATGGCCGCCTGGGACATCCAGGCCGGCGTGTCGAAGTCGGGCTCGCCCGCGCCCAGGTTGATGATGTCCCGGCCTTCGGCCTGCAGACGCTTGGCCAGGGAATTCACGGCAATGGTCTCGGATGGCTTGAGCTGCTGGACGTTCGCGGAGAATTCCATCGGCTTTCGAGTTCGGGGAGCGAGGGTTCGTGGAAGAAGTACAGCGCATCATGCCCGCCCATGTCAAGCGTGCCCGGCTCCCTCGACCGACGTCGGTCCGAGACCCACCGTTGCCACCTCGCCCACCTCCCTCCGATCTTCCGGGCCATGGCTCCTTCGAGCTCGTCCGACCCGAATCCGACGCCGCCGGCAGCCGAGGTCCGGCTCCACCAGGACTACGTGGACCCGGCATCCTACCTCGTACACTCCATCCTCCGGCGCATGGAGGCCGAGGTCGAGCCCAGGGCCCTCGAGCTCCGACCGCCCCCGGATCCCCTCATCGACGCCGGGGACCGGGAATGGAGCAGGTACCTGGCCGAGATGGCAGAGCGGGCCGAGGAGCTGGGCATCCCCTTTCGCCCTCCCCGCCTGGTCCCGTGGACCCGGAAGGCCCACGAGCTGGCCCTCCATGCCCGGGAGAAGGGGTGCGTCGCGGAGATGGATCGACGGATCTACGACACCTATTTCGCCGAAGGGAGGGACATCGGTCGGCTGGACGTCCTGGTCGAGGTGGCGATCTCCGTGGGCCTCGACGCCACCGAGACCAAGGCCGCCCTCGACGTGGACCGGCACGCGGCCCGGCTGGACCAGGAGCGGCGGAACGCCCTGGAGGCCGGAGTCCGCGGCGTGCCCACCCTCGTCCTGGGCGATCGCACCCTCGAGGGCTTCCATCGGGAGGAGGAGATCCGCACCTTTCTGCATCCGAGGAACACCGAATGATCGAGTCGAACCCGAGCACTCATATGGCCGGATATCAACGCAGGACCGCCCTGGCGCCCTACCGGGTCCTCGAGATGGCGGAGGACCATCTCCCCGAGCAGCTGGGGCTCGAGCGGATCCGGAGCTCCGGCCACGGTGCCACGTACAGCGGAGACGAGGGAACGGTGACCTTGTCCATCCACCGACACGGGCCCTACAGCCAGGTGGTGGCGTCCACGGACCGCCTCCGCACCTCCCGGATGGACTATGAAATACAGAAGTTCCTCACCGAGCTTCCCTACGAGCCCGGAGATTCCGGGGGACGGGGGTCGGGAGACCCCTCATAGGAGCGTGTCCCGGCAGGGGCTTCCCGGAGATACTGGACACCATGTCTTCATTCGAACAGCTCGGCCTCGGCCCCGAAGTTGTCGACGCGCTGACCGCCGAAGGCTACGAGACCCCCTCGAGCTTTCAGGAGGACGCCATCCCGGTCGTGGGTCGGGGCAACAACCTCGTGGGCCGCGCCGGTCCCGGGGCCGGCGTCCTCCTCTCCTACGGCGCTCCCCTCCTGGACCGTCTCGAGCACGAGGGTGACGTCCCGAAGGCCGTCGTCCTGGTTCCCACCCGGGAACGGGCCACGGAGCTGGGCCGTCGCCTCTCCCGGATCGCCACCGCGACGGGCCACCGGGTCGCGGCCCTGGCCGGGCCCTGGGCTCTGGTCGAGCGGGCACACGTCCTCTTCGCCACACCGGTCGACCTCCTGGCCGCCGTGGAGAGCTCGGCCCTCAAGCTCTCGTCGGTGGAGGCCTTCGTCGTGGACGGAGCCGCCCAGATCCGGGGTCTCGAGGGCCTCGAAGTCGTGGAGACCGTCACCGGCCTCCTCCCCACAGAGGCCCAGAAGGTCATCCTTTCCCTGCCGGTGGACGACGACGTGGAAGCCTTCGCGAAACGGCACGTGAGGCGCCCGGTCCACGTGCCGTCGAAGGGCCGTCTCAAGTCCGACGATGAAACGGAAGCTCCTCACAGGGGCACCCTCCGCCACCGGATCGTGGACGGTGACCGTCTGGAGGCCACCCTGGCCACGGTGGCCGATCTCCTCGAAGGACGGATGGGACTTCCCGACGGGCCCGTGGACCACGTCCTCCTTCACTTCCACACCGACGACCAGGCCGCCGACGTGGGAGACGCCCTCACGATCCACGGATACGTGGCCGGTGCGCCGGGCAACGGGCGGGCCCCCGTCTGGTTGGGCGCGGACGCCCTGGAGGCACGGAAGGTCCTCGACTCACTGGACGCTCCCGAGAAGGTGGCCACCCTGAGCCACCGGGTACCCCTGGACGTGGACTCCCTCGACCAGCGTCACGGTCGGGGCGGCCCGGCCCTCACCCTGGCCCGGGGCCGGGAGCTGGCCCATCTCGAAGAGTGCGCTCGGATCGGTGGCTACGAGCTGGTTTCCCTGCCCGACTTCGCACCCGCGGCTCTGGCCGAGGACGTCGACGGCTTCCGGGCCCGCCTCGAGCGCGCGCTGGAGCGCGCCGACCTGGCACCGTACCTCCTGCTCCTGGAGCCCCTGCTGGAAAAGGCGGGCGCGGCTCGGGTGGCCGCCGCGGCGGCCGCCCTTCTCCGGAGCTCGTCCGGGCCGACCGGGGCGGCCCACGTGGAGTCCGAAGCCGCCGGGCCGGTGCGAAAGCCCGCACCCGGTACGGGGGCGGGGGGGGTGGCCCCCCAGGCCTGGGTCCGTCTCTTCTTCAGCCTCGGATCCCGCGACGGGGCGGGACCCGGTGACATCCTGGGAGCCATCACCGGAGAAGCTCGGGTGGACGGGTCGAAGGTCGGGCGGATCGACATCCACGACACCTTCTCCATCGTGGAATTGGACCAGGCCGTGGCCCGGTCCGTCATCGAGGCCATGAACGGCATCACCGTGAAGGGACGAAGCCTGCGGGTCGACTTCGATCGGCCCCGGTCGGGGGGTCGTAGAG
>JBKHJU010000110.1:0-6416 GCA_046537985.1 Longimicrobiales bacterium | reverse complement strand
GGGCTGTCCGGATCGTCCAGAAGTCCCAGGAGGATCGCCTCGGAAGGAGTGGCGACCCGGTCCGGGCGGTCGGGGGCTTCACCTTCGGACTCGCCGGCCTCTCCTTCGGCATCCCCGCCGTCGCCGGCATCCTCCATGACCCCTGCCGCCCGCGGCCGCTCCAGCTCGTCCCAGGTTCGATCGACGAGGGCCTCCATGGCGTACTCGAAGAGCACGGCCCGCTCGTTGGCCAGGGTATAGCGGCGATCCCACTCGGCCAGGAGTCGCGCAGCCCTCTGAAAGGCGTCGGTCTCCTCACCCGCCACCTCCGAGGTATCGCCCCCTCTCTCCGACCCGGCCCCGCTCCCATCCGATCCGCCGCCGGTCCGTCCGGCCGGGGTGACACGGTCGGCCGCGGCCAGGAAGGCGGGAACGAAGTGGTCGGCCCGGGGGCTGCCGGGATCGAGGTGGTAGCGGCCCATGGCCTCCCGGGTCACGGCCGAATCGGCACGGAGGAGCCCGTTGATGCGCAGCGCTCGCCAGGGGCTGGTCCAGGAGGCGCCGAGGTAGGAATGCGGATAGGCCTCGGGAACCAGGGGCTCCTGGTTGGCCGACGCGAGGTATCCCTGCGCCGGCGAGACGGCCTGGGGATGGTCCTCGACCGGCCAGAACCCGTTCCACTCGGACGCTGTCCGGCTTCCGTCCTCCACGTCCCGGCCGTCGGCGTCGGGATGGAGGGGGAAGAGCCCATTCGAGCGGATGGCGATCGTGCCGGAGCGGTCGGCCACGATGCCGTTCTGGGCCGGAGCCTGGTAGCTCTCCATGGACTCCAACCACTCCTCCACGCTCCCCGCCTCCATGATCCCCCGAAGGGCCCGGTCCTCGCCTTCCGCCGGACCGGCGGCGGCGCCCGCGCCCAGCACGGTCCATGCCATGGAGAGGTACCGGCCGTCCTCCTCGATCACCGGGCCGCGATGGGTCACGTACAGGGTGTCCACGGCCAGGACCTCGCCGTCGGGCCCCCGGATCTCCTCGATCCGGGCATCGAGGGGACGCCAGGCTCCGTCGACCCGGTAGCGGATCGGGTCCTCCGGGTCGTCCACCTCCTCTTCGTAGTAGTCCAGGACGTCGGCCCCCGTATTCGTGAAGCTCCACGCAACGTCCCGGTTGAAGCCGATGACGATCCGGGGGACGCTGGGCATGTTCGCCCCGTAGACGTCCAGCTCACCCGGGACCACCAGGTGCACCTCGTACCAGATGGACGGAAGGGTGAGCGCCAGGTGGGGGTCGCCGGCAAGGAGGGCGTGGCCCGCCGCCGTCCGCTCCGGCGCCACCGCCCAGTTGTTGCTCCCGACCAGAAGCTCCCCTTCGGGCCTGGGGCTGGCGAGGGGACCGACGAGCCGTCGATCGTTCAGGGGAGCGAGGGCCGCCTGCACCAGCTCGGCGTTCGCCGCCGCGACCCTCGTCGCCGAGGTGTCCCGGGTTCCGGGCGGAGGAAGCGAGACCGGGAGGAACCGTGGGCCGGCCTCGCCATCCGAGGGCTGGATGGGCTCCTGGATGGGGCTGTGGACGGGGAAGAGGGCATCGGCGGCTTCCCGACCCACCAGGGCGGCGGCCCCGGCGTGCTGCAGATCCATGCTGCTGGAATAGGCCAGGTCCCACCCCATGAGCTTGAGGAAGTACACGGAGTAGACCGGCCTCCAGGGCGCGGGGCGCGCTCCCAGGATCCGGTATTCCAGGGGAAGGTCGTCCCGGCCCATCCCCTCGATCCAGGCGTTCACCCCCTGGGCGTAGGCCTCGACCTCCCGCATCTCCCGGGAGTCGGGATCGGCGCCGGCGTGCTCCCGATCCCCCGCCCACGCGAGACCCAGCCGGCGCATGCTCCGATCGAACTCGAGGGCCTGGCCGCCCACCAGCTCCGAGAGACGGCCCGCGGCGGTGCGCCATCGAAGCTCCATCTCGAAGAGACGGTCCCGGGCGCTGACCCAGCCGAGGGCCCGGGCGGCGTCCTCGGCACTGCTGGCGAAGATGTGGGGCACTCCCCGGTCGTCGTAGAGGACTCGAACGCCGTCACCCAGACCCGGAAGCTCCACGGTCTCGCTCTCGGGCAGCTCGGCGCCGGCCGCCACGGCCCAGACCCCGGTGACGGGATCCAGGAGCGGGCCCAGGGGAGGAAGGGCACCAGCGCCCCGGACGCCCAGGTAGAGCGAACCGGCGAGGACGATGGCCGCGAGCAGGGCGGGGAGTCGGGGGGATTCGGACATAGCTCACGTGCAGCATACACGCCCGCCGGCGCGCGAGCGAGCCTGGAGCGCCGTGATTCGGGAAGGGTGATCCGCCCTCGCCGGTTGCGTCCGCCGCACTCCCGAGCCGACATTTCGCGGGTGAAGAATCTTGCTCTCTCCCCGCTCGCGAAGTTCCGCAGGATCTCCGGCCTCGTCCTGGCAGTCGCACTGTCAGCGTGCGCCTCCTCCGGGGCCTCCGACTCCGCTGCGCCACCCGGGGCCGGAACGAGCGCGCCCGGGCCCGATACGACGGAGGACGGCCCTTCCCCGGCCGAGCTCGAGGCTCTTTACCGGGCCCGCAGCGACAGCGCGCTCCTGGAGTTCACGGACGACGATGTCCGTTTCATGACCGGTATGATCGGCCATCATGCCCAGGCGCTGGCCATGGCCGGCCTCGCCCCCACCCACGAGGCGAGCCCGACGATCCGGACCCTCGCGGCCCGCATCATCAACGCCCAGAGGGACGAGATCGAAACCATGCAGCGCTGGCTCCGGGATCGGAGTCAGCCCGTGCCGGAGGTGAATGCGTCCGGGGAGCTGACGGCGATGGATTCCGCGGCCGAGAATCGATCGCACGACGGGGACCCGGGTGACCACCGGGAAACGGGTGCCGAGGAATCCATGCGGATTCCCGGCATGCTCACCCAGCAGCAGATGCGCGAGCTGGACCGGGCGGAGGGCCGGGACTTCGATCGACTCTTCCTCCGCTACATGATCCAGCACCACCGGGGAGCCGTCGTGGCGGTGAGGGAACTGTTCGCCACCGACGGAGCCGCCCGAGGCGACGTCACCTTCAGGCTCGCGTCGGGAATCCAGGTGGATCAGATTACCGAGATCGAGCGGATGGAGTCGATGCTGGAATCGATGGAGTCCCGATGAATCCGGGGCGACCAGAGTCCTGAACTGTCCTCACCACGAGTCACCGACAATGAACGTCTCCCTCTCCACCCCGTCCCCCCCGAGCGTGGTCGGATCCACCTCGACACTTTGGGCCACGGCCCGGCGCCGAATGATGATGGCCGGAAGCCTCCTGGGGCTCGGCGCTCTGGGCGGATGCGCCGCAGGCACCGCGTCCGCCCCCGTACAACCCCCGACGCCCTTTCACGAGCGGGCGGCGGCGGCGGCTCCCTCGCCCGATCCCCGGGTGGGACTGGAGGCCGGGGTCTTCGACGCCGGGGAGGCCGCCTGGAACCTCCGGGTCCTCTCCAGTACGGCGCCCCCGGAGGAATTCGTGGGCATCACCAACTCGGACCTGGCCTTCAAGGGCGACTACGCCATTCAGGGCAACTACAACGGCATCCTGGTCTGGGACGTCTCGACTCCGGCCGACCCGACGCTCGTCACCCAGTACGTCTGTCCGGCGTCCCAGAGCGACGTCTCGGTCTACGGCGACCTTCTCTTCGTCTCCGGTGAGGGCTTCGGGGGAAGGCTGGACTGCGGCACCCAGGGCGTCGAAGAGGCGGTCAGCGAGGAGCGCCTTCGAGGCATCCGCATCTTCGACATCAGCGACATCCGCAATCCGGAGTACATTGCCAACGTCCAGACCTGTCGAGGCTCGCACACCCACTCGCTGCTGGTCGACCCGGACGACGACGAGAACGTCTACGTCTACGTCTCGGGCTCGGCTCCGGTGCGGCCGGCGGAGGAGCTCCCGGGCTGCGTGGCGGCTCCCCCGGACGAGGATCCCAACTCGGCGCTCTTCAGGATCGAGGTGATCCGGGTCCCCCTGGACCGTCCGGAAGACGCGGCCATCGCGACCTCTCCCCGGATCTTCTCCGACCTGGTGGCCCCGCCGGAGCACGGGCTGGCTCCCGCCGAGATCGCCGAGATCGAGGAAGCCCGAGCCCAGGGCAAGTTCGTCGCCGTGGCGGGCAACCAGTTCCAGATCCTCACCGACGAGACGGCCGACCGCCTCCTGGCTCAGGTGGTCGAGGCCCGGGGCGGATCCGGTGCCCCCACGGCACAGGACAGCACGACCCTTCGCGAGGTCGTGATTCCCCAGCTGGTGGGGGAGACCGAAGAGGAGGACGGGGACGGCGAGCCCGAGCCCGGTCCCACCCAGTGCCACGACATCACCCTCTATCCGGCTCTGGATATCGCCGGCGGGGCGTGTGAGGGGTACGGTTTCCTGCTGGACATCAGCGATCCGGTGAATCCGGTCCGCCTGGACGCGGTAGCCGACTCGAACTTCGCCTACTGGCACTCGGCCACGTTCAACAACGACGGCTCGAAGGTCCTGTTCACGGACGAGTGGGGGGGCGGCGGGCAGCCGAAGTGTCGGGCCAGCGATCCCCCGGAATGGGGCGCCAACGCGGTCTTCACCGTCGCCAATCAGCGGATGACCTTCCAGAGCTACTACAAGCTTCCGGCGCCCCAGACCGAGGTGGAGAACTGCGTCGCCCACAACGGATCGCTGATTCCCGTCCCGGGTCGGGACATCATGGTCCAGTCCTGGTACCAGGGCGGAATCTCGGTCTTCGACTGGACGGACCCCCGGAACCCGGTGGAGATCGCGTTCCACGACCGGGGGCCCGTGGATCCGGAGCAGTTGCGGATGGGGGGCAGTTGGTCCGTGTACTGGTACAACGGCCTCATCGTCAGCTCCGAGATCGCACGAGGTCTCGACATTTTCGAGCTCGAGCCCAACCCGCTCCTGACGCAGAACGAGATCGACGCGGCCAACACGGTGACCTTCGACTACCTCAACGCCCAGGGCCAGCCCCACGTCGAGTGGCCCGCCACGTACGCCCTGGCCAGGGCGTACGTGGACCAGCTCGAACGCTCGAACGGCCTCGCGCCGGATCGGATCGCTTCGGTCCGAGAGACGCTCGACAGCGCAGAGGCGGCCTCCGGAGGGGAACCTTCCGCGGTCCTGGAAGCGCTGGCCGACGAGCTGGACGGCGAATCCAGTGAATCCCTGGATGCGGAAAAGGTCGGGATGCTCTCGGAAACGCTGCGCGAGCTGGCTGCGGGATAGGGCGAGCGCCCTGAGGCCGATGGGACAGCGTCCACGGCAACTGCGCCGACCCGGGAGATCGGAGCACTCCATGTCCATGACCCGCCGAGAAGCCCTTCGCTCGCTCCTGGCCGCCACCGGCGGTCTGACCCTCGGACCTTCCGAGCTGGTGGGCTCGCAAGAACCTCGCGACGACTCACGCCTCGGCCCGACGGGCCCCTCTTCCGCCGGAGGTTTCGTGCACCCGCCGATCCAGACTCCGTCCCTCCAACCCTTCGGCATCGACTTCTCCGAGGAGGCCGTCGCGGACCTCCACCGGCGCATCGACCGTTTCCGGTGGCCCGAAATGCCCTTCGACACCGGGTGGTCCGCCGGAACCGACGGCGAGGTTCTGCGGGAGCTGGTCGACCACTGGCGCAACGACTACGACTGGTTCGCGGTGCAGGATCGCCTGAACGAGCTGACCCACCTCAAGGGGCCCGTCGAGGGAGAGGGGCTCCACTGCGTCGTGTACCGGAGTGGCGGAGGAATCGACGACGCCGGCGACGATACGGGCAGGATCGGTGGCGCGGTCGGGGCCGGCGGCGGCGCGGGTGCCGCCGATGCCGGAGGCTCCTTCCCCCTCCTCCTGCTCCACGGGTGGCCCGGCTCCTTCCACGAGTTCCACGAGGCGGCACCCCGCCTGGCCGCGGGGATCGGCGGCACCCAGGGGTTCGACGTGGTCGTGCCCTCCCTTCCCGGATTCGTCCTCTCCGACCCCCCCACCGAGCGGGGAATGGACCCGACCCGGATCGCCGAGCGGCTCCACGCCCTCATGGGGGAGCTGGGGTACGGGCGGTACGGGGTGCAGGGGGGCGACTGGGGAGGGATCATCGGCACCCAGATGGCCCGTCTCTTCCCCGACGCGCTCGTCGGCCTCCACCTGAACTTCGTCGCCTCCGCCCCTCCCCCGCCGGAAGGGGTCGAGCCCTCCCCGGAAGAGGTGGCGTACCGGGAAGCCCGTGCCCGCTTCTCCGACGCGGAGACGGGCTACTCCGCCATCCAGGGGACGAAGCCCCGGACCCTGGCCTACGCCCAGCAGGACTCCCCCGTGGGATGGCTCGCCTGGATGCTGGAGAAGTACTGGGCGTGGAGCGATCACGGGGAAGATCTCTGGGACACCTTCTCCCGGGACGACGTCCTCACCACCGCCATGC
>JBKHJU010000109.1:0-6418 GCA_046537985.1 Longimicrobiales bacterium | reverse complement strand
CCTCGGAGCGGCTTCCGAGAACGTGGTGGGTCACCGTCTCGGCGTCGAGGTCGACGGTGAAGGTGCCCCAGTAGTGGAAGCTCTGGAAGCCTTCTTCCTCGTCTCCGTCGGACGCTTCCGACTCATCCGGAGGCCGCATGAGGTGCGCCGACATCCGGCCCTCGTCGGTGTAGACGATCTGCCCCCGGGCGTCCTCGCCGTACGGATAGGTCACCTCCCCGGACGGCTCGGCCACCCGCCAGTCCTTCAGCTCCCAGGCGCCGAGAAACGGAGCGGCCGGGTCGTCCCGTTCCATCATGGCCTCGGGTGGAGGTGGCGGAGGCTCGGTGCACCCCGCGGCCACGACGGCGAGCGTGACTACCACCCATACGGACGGACGTGCTTCCCCGGCGATCTTCGGCAGGATGTCGGGCCTCATCTCTCGCTCCCCTGCGGCGTGGCTTCCGTCTACAGTCGTCCGACCATAGGATCCTACCATGACTACGGTGAATCCCACTCTTCCGGCAAGACGAGCCGGACCGTCACGAACACCATGAGCCCTCGTAGCTCGACCACGATTCCCTCTCCCGTGGGAGCGATCCGTCTGGTGGCCACCGACGAGACGCTGGTGGCTGTCGAGCTTCCCGACTCGTCGAAGCACGAGACCGCGGGGACCCGGGTCGACGCCGGAAGTGGGCACCCCGTCCTGGATCACGCCGCCCGGGAGCTCGAAGCATACTTCGCGGGAGAGCTCCGGACCTTCTCCGTGCCTCTGGCCATCGACCACACCCGGGCCGGATCGGACCCCCGGGGGGTCGGGCTACACGATCCCGATCTTCCCGGAACCGACTTCCAGAAGGAGGTCTGGCGGGGGCTCCTCACGATCCCCTACGGCGAGAGCCGCTCGTACGCATGGCTGGCCGAGGCCGTTGGAAGGCCCGGCGCCTACCGGGCGGTGGGCGCGGCCAACGGGCGAAATCCCCTGGCCATCGTGGTTCCCTGCCATCGGGTCATCGGAGCCGACGGGAGCCTGACCGGCTACGGCGGAGGCCTGGAAGCCAAGCGTTGGCTCCTGGACCACGAAGCTGCCCAGGCCGACCTGTTCGCCTGAGCCCGGGCGCACGACGTCTACAGCACGAGAGGTCTGTTGAAGAAGTACAGTGGGTCCCGCGCCGGGGTCTTGCGGCACGGGACCATCTCCCGCGTTCGTGCAGTCCGTGCTCGTGGCTCGAGGATCCGCTTGCCCCGCTCGGTCCGTCTCATGCACAATTCGGGTATGGGAACCCACGCAAGCCGCGTCGCCGCCGTCGTCCCGGTCCGGGCCCATCGTCTGTCCATGTTGGTCGCGGCGCTGCTGGGGCTCGGCGGCCTTCTCGCCGCATGCGGTCCGGAGGCCCCCGGACCCGCCGGTCGGAACGACCCGGCCGCTGCGTCCGCCGACGCGCCCGCCGTCTCCGGCGGCGGGTCGGGATCCGCCACGAGTTCCTCCCTGGAACCACCGCCCGACATCCCCGAGGCCTGGGAGCCCCTCATCGGCGAGTACTCCAGGGGCGCCGACACGGTCTCGATCATGGAGGACGGCCAGGAGCTCAAGTATCTGCGCTGGAACGGCGGACGGAGCGTCGCCCGCCTGGAGAACGACACCACCCTGGTCGTGAACGGAGTGGACGGGCCGGTGATCCTGCGGCGGGAGGGGAGTCAGGGTGGCGATCCGGGTGCCGGGTCCGCTGATGGCGAGGAAAGCGCCCGGGTCACGGCCCTGGTCGTCGAAGGCAGGATCCTCTCCCGCCTGGGCTTCGGGGCCGAGGGCGGCCGGACCTTCCGGATCGATCCCGTCCGCCCCGTCGACGAGCTCCGCACCGAGGCCCTGGCGGCCGCCCCACCCCGGGAAGAGGGCGACTTCCGGGAGTCGGAGCTGGTGGAGCTGACCTCCCTGGATCCCACCATCGAGCTCGACATCCGCTACGCATCAGACGACAACTTCATGGGCACCCGCTTCTACGAGAGCCCCCGGGCCTTCCTCCAGCGCCCCGCCGCCGAGGCCCTTCTGCGGGCCCACCGATGGCTCATGGCCCAGGGATACGGGGTCATGGTCTTCGACGGCTACCGACCCTGGCACGTGACGAAGATGTTCTGGGACGCCACCCCCGACTCCCTGAAGGGCTTCGTGGCGAACCCGGCCTCCGGCTCCCGGCACAATCGGGGAGGCGCCGTCGACCTGACCCTCTACGACCTCGAGACCGGAGAGCCCGTGGCCACGCCCACCGGATACGACGAGTTCTCGCCCCGGGCCTACTCCTTCTACCGGGGGGGCACCATGAGGGAGCGGTGGTTCCGTCGGCTCCTCCGAATCGCCATGGAGTCGGAAGGCTTCGCCGTCTACGAGTCCGAGTGGTGGCACTTCGACCACGAGGACTGGCGCCACTACCGTATCCAGAACGACCGCTTCGAAGAGCTCGGGGAGGACTGACGGTCGCCGGGGTGGTCGACCTCTCCAGCCGCCGGTCCCCGGAACCGACCTCGAGGAGACCCGCCATGGAGTACCGCTTCTACACCTGCGACGTCTTCACCTCCGAGCGCTTTCGGGGGAATCAGCTCGCGGTGCTTCCGGAGGCCGAAGGACTCTCCGACGGACGGATGCAGGAGATCGCCCGGGAGTTCAACTTCTCGGAGACGACGTTCGTCTTCCCTCCCCGGGAGGGACACACCCGGCGCGTGCGCATCTTCACGCCCGCCACCGAGGTCCCCTTCGCCGGCCACCCCAACATCGGCACCGCCTTCGTCCTCGCGTCCACGGGCGAGCTCGGGTCCCTGGATGGGCTCCGGACCGTCACCTTCGAGGAGAATGCGGGACCCGTCCCCATCTCCATCGAGAAGCGGCACGGGGGCGAGATCTGGTGTGAGCTGGGAGCGCCCGAGCCGCTCACCGTGGGCCCCACCGTATCGGCCTTCCAGGTCGCCCGGACCCTCTCGCTCCAGGAAGAGGACATCGCCGTGGACCGCCATCCTCCCCAGGTGGCCTCGGTGGGTCTTCCCTTCGTCTTCGTGGAGCTGAAGACCCGGGGGGCCCTGGAGCGGGCCGGGATCGACCTTCCGGAGCTGCGAAAGCTGGCGGACGGATCGCCGGACGTGCCCCCCGACCTCCACCTGTACGTTCGCTCCCGGGACGACTTCGATCTCCGGGCCCGGATGTTCGCTCCCCTGGACGGCGTCCCGGAGGATCCGGCGACGGGAAGCGCCAACTGCGCCCTCGCGGGGTTGCTGGCTCATCACGACGATGCCGAGGAGGGCTCCTTCGCGTGGCGGATCGCCCAGGGGGTGGAGATGGGCCGACCCAGCGTCCTCGAGACGCGGGCCGAGAAGGCAGGGGGGACGGTGACGGGGACCTGGGTCGGCGGCGTCTCGGTCCTGGTCAGCGAGGGTTCCATTCGGGTGTAGCGTGTAGAAGGGCGTCCACCGGCCGAAGGACCGCCTCCGTCGGCTCCTCCATTCGAGGCGACCCGGGCGGCCGCCGGGAGGCTCCTTTTCGCCGGCGCGGGTTACACTATACGATGATTCCGGGGACCGGATGTCGGACCTCGGATATCGGCGGCCCGGAACGGGCGCCGGACCCCGGACCCGACACCACGCCACGCAGAGCAGCGCGACGCCAAGGAGTCGATCGTGATCGCTTCCCGTACCGCGAAGTCATCTCGCCGCCGTCTCGTTTCAGCCCTTTCGGCGGCTTCGACCGTCCTCATGGTCGGTTGGGGCTTTCTCCTGCTCCCCGCCGAGGCCGCCGCCCAGCGCACCGACGAACCCTTTCCGGATCCGATCCCCGAGACGGAAGGGGCCATCGTCGTGAACTTCACCGAGTTCGCGACGGTGCCCGACTTCGAGGGCGGACCTCCCAGGATGATGGAGCTCCGGGGCGAGCCGGGAACGGACCGGCTCTTCGTCAACGACATGTGGGGGGTCCTCTACAGCGTCAGCCACGACGGGGGAACCGTCACCGAATACGTGGACCTGACCGACTCCCGCTGGGGCGTGGACGTCGAAGCTCGGGGCAGCGAGCGAGGCTTCCAGAACTTCGCCCTTCATCCACAGTTCGCGGAGGAGGGGACGCCGGGGTACGGAAAGTTCTACACGTACGTCGACGTCAGCGACACGGGCCCGGAGGCGGACTTCACGACCCGGCACGACCAGGTGTCCCACCACACGGTCGTGCACGAATGGACCGCCGAGAGCGCCGGCGCCGCCCGCTACGACGGCGAGCCGCCCCGGGAGGTCATGCGCTTCGCCCAGCCCTACGGGAACCACAACGCCGGGGAGCTGGGCTTCAATCCCCGAGCCACGCCCGGTGACGAGGACTTCGGCATGCTCTACATGGGCGTGGCCGACGGAGGGAGCGGGGGCGACCCCATGGACCTGGCCCAGGACATGACCTCGGCCTTCGGGAAGATCTTCCGCATCGATCCTCTGGGCTCGGACAGCGACAACGGGAAGTACGGAATCCCCTCCGACAACCCCTTCGTGGGAGAGGGCGACGCCCTGCCGGAGATCTACGCCTACGGCGTCCGGAACCCCCAGCGGTTCGACTGGGATCCGGACAACGGCAACCTATTCCTGGCGGACATCGGTCAGAACATCGTCGAGGAGCTCACCCTCGTCCCCGAAGGCGCCGACCTGGGGTGGAACGACTGGGAGGGGAGCTTCGAGTTCATCAGCCGCCAGGCCGTCGACGTCTCGAATCCCCGGGGAGATCCTTCGGTGACCTATCCCGTGGCCGAGTACGGTCACGGCGATCCGGTCCTCCTTCCCGGCGGGAGGGCGGCCGTCACCGGTGTCCACGTCTACCGCTCCGACGAGATCCCCGAGCTCCGGGGCCGAGTGATCTTTGGCGACAACCCCAGCGGAGAGATCTTCCACATCTCCGCCGACGATCTCCCGGACGGGGGAGAGGATTCGATTCGACGCATCCTGCTGAACGACGGCGGCGAGGAGAAGACTCTGCTGGAGCTGGTCCAGGAGAAGACCCGGGAGCAGGGGCGCGAGGTGCCCGATCAGGCCGACCTCCGGTTCGGCTCGGACTCCGAGGGACGACTCTACCTGCTCAACAAGTTCGACGGGACGATCCGGCTCCTGGTTCCGTAGGGTCATGAGCACCTCCGAGCGTCGGTACTCGGACGAGGAGGTCCAGGAGATCTTCGAGCGGGCCACCGAGCTCCAGAAGCAGCGGGGTCGCTCCGAGGGTTCGAAGGAGGGGCTCACCCTTCCGGAGATCCAGGAGATCGGTCGAGAGGTGGGGGTCTCTCCGGACCGGATCGAATCCGCCGCCCGCTCCCTGGACCTGCCCGCTCCGTCGTCGGCGGCCAGGAAGCGGTTCTTCGGCCTCCCCGTCGGCGTGGAACGAGCCGTCCCCCTTCCCCGCCCCCTCACGGACGAGGAGTGGGACCGGCTGGTGGTGGACCTGCGGGACACCTTCGACGCCCGGGGCAAGGTTCGTGAAGAGGGACGGTTCCGGGATTGGAGGAACGGAAATCTCCAGGCCCTGCTGGAGCCCACGGGATCCGGAGAGCGCCTCCGCCTCCGGACCGAGAAGGGAGGGGCGAAGCCGGGAATCGGCGTGGGGGCGGGCCTCCTGGGCGGCGGCGCCCTCTTCTCCCTCCTCTACCTGCTCACGGGAGGCGAGGTGGGCCGGGACCCCGAGTCCATGTTCACTCTCATCGTGGTGGGCGGCGTCTTCCTCGCCGTGAACCTCTTCCGACTCCCCGGATGGGCGGCGACCCGGGAGCGGCAGATGAAGGAAGTGACCGAGCGGGTGCTGGCGAGCGTGGAGTCCGAGCCGACGAACCGGCAGTAGCCCTTCTCGAGCGTGTGCTCCTGGACACCCAGCATCCCGACGAAGTCCCGGTAGCGGACGCCGGTCCATTTCACGATCCCCGTAGGCTCGGGAATTCCGCACTGGAGTAGAAAGGTGTGGGAGACCCGAGGAAGAGGCTCCAGGTCGTCGAAGGTCATTGTTCCGCCGAGGCGGGCCATCCCCCGGGGATCCACCCGGACTTCCATCTGCCGGTAGTCGTACTCGATCTCCGGTGGTTCGCCACCGGTCTACCGCCAGATCACTCCTTCGATGGGTCCCGCCTCGCTCTCGGGGTGTTCGGGGGCGGACCCGTCGGGGTTCAGGGGTAGCTCGACCCGGTCGCGAAGGTCCATCTCCTCCAGGTCGTCGGGCCAGGCTTGCTTCCCTTCCATCGCGCCAAGTCGGGGAGGAGAGCACGACGCGGCGTCCCACCCGACGCCACCCGATGCTTCGAAGGCGTCCTTCGCCGGGACGTCTCCTAGCGCCAGAGCTCCGGCCGAGAGACCGGCGATGCCGCCGCGCCCCCGCCCCTACTTCCCCCTCTTCTTCAGCTCCCGGGCGATGATGATCTGCTGGATCTCGCTGGTGCCCTCGTAG
>JBKHJU010000108.1:0-6430 GCA_046537985.1 Longimicrobiales bacterium | reverse complement strand
GAGTACACGGCGTGGAAGGCCGGCGTCTCCCGGGAAGAGGCGGACCGCTTCGCGTTGGCTTCGCATTCGAAGGCCATCGGGGCCATGGAGGCCGGGAAGTTCGACGCCGAGGTCGTTTCCCTGGAGGTGGAGACGAGGAAGGGAACCCGGGTGGTGGGCCGCGACGAGGGTCCCCGGGACGACACCTCCCTGGAAGCCCTCTCCCGGCTGCGTCCGGCCTTCGCCGGGGACGCTCCGGACGAGGTGGAGGAGCCGGTGGTGACGGCCGGAAACGCTCCGGGCCTCAACGACGGAGCGGCGGCCCTCGTGGTGGCGTCGAAGGCCTACGCCGACGACAACGGCCTGGAGATCGATGCCGTTGTCACCGGCTATGCAGCCGGGGCCACCGAGCCGAAGGACCTCTTCTTCGCCCCCGTCGACGCCGTGGGGAAGCTCATGGACATCGAGGGGACCAACATCGACGACTACGACCTCTTCGAGCTGAACGAGGCGTTCGCGGTCCAGGCCCTGGCCGACATCCGGGCCCTGGGGATGGACGAGGAGCGGGTGAACGTCCACGGCGGGGCCGTTGCCCTGGGCCATCCCATCGGGGCGTCGGGCGCCCGGGTCCTGGTGACCCTCCTCCACGCCCTGGACGACCGTGGGAAGAAGAAGGGGCTGGCCACCCTCTGCCTGGGCGGCGGGAATGCCGTCGCCCTGTCCGTGGAGAAGGTGTGAGGAAAGGCGTGAAGGAATGACCCCCGCGGCACCGGATTCGGGGAGTCGCGAGCCCGGGGACTCCTCCGGGGGTGGAGGCGGCGCGCTCCCCGAAGGGGGCGAGTGGGACCTGGGAACGGGCTGGGCCCTGGCTGCCTACGTCTTCGGCCTCGTCTTCCTCGTGGTGGCGGGGAGCCTTCTCGTTCCCCTCCAGGGAGCGCCCGGAGGAACCGTGTCGGCGTCGGCTCTCGTTCTCCAGGGCGGACTGACCCTGGTGGCCGGCCTGATCCCGGCGTGGATCCTCCTGATCCTGGCCCATGGAGCCCCACCGGCATCCCTGGGCTTCCACCTCCACCGGAGCGCCGTGGGGGAGTCGCTGGGGGGAATCCTCCTGGGGATCGCCGTGACGGGGGCGTCCGTGGCCACCATGGCCGGAATCGGGGTCGTCCGATGGGTCGACGACGCGGGGAGCCTCTCGGGGTTCCTCACCGAGGGTGGCGTGGCCCTCGCAATCCTCGCTCTCCCGGCGGCGGCCGAGGAGGTGGTCTTCCGGGGCTATCCCCTCCAGCTCCTCTCCCGGTCGTGGGGCCCCGGATGGGCGCTGGCGGTCACCTCGGTGGGCTTCGGGCTCCTCCACGGCGCCAACCCCGGCATCACGGGGGTCGCGCTCCTGAACCTGATCCTGGCCGGGCTCTTCCTCGGCGTGGTCTATCTCAAGACCGGAAGCCTGTGGTGGGCCACGGGGGCTCATCTGGGCTGGAACTGGACCGTCGGCTTCCTGGTCGATTTGCCGGTGAGCGGCCTCGAGATGGTGGACACCCCCCTCTGGACGGGCGTTCCGTCGGGCCCGTCGTGGCTGGGGGGAGGCAGCTTCGGTCCCGAGGGAAGCGTCCTCACCGCCGTGATCGTTTCGGTGAGCACCGTGGTGATCTGGCGGGCCTCGTGGCTCTCGCCCGGGGCCGGAGTGCGGGAGACGGGAACCTTCGGTCGGCTGCTCGCCGCGGTGAGCGCGGATGGCGCGGTGGAGGGCGGCCGCGAGCCCGCGGTGGGCCGAGAGCGCCCGGTGGAGCCGCCGGCCGGGGACGGATCCGCAGAGGAGGCTTGAAATGAGTCCCATCGATCGGATCGCCGTCGTCGGCGGCGGGACCATGGGCAACGGGATCGCCCACGTTTGTGCCCTCCACGGACGGGAGGTCGTCCTCGTCGACGTATCCAGCGACGTCCTCGGGCGAGCTCTGGCCTCCATCGAGAAGAACCTCGCGCGCCAGGTGGAGAAGGGCATCGTCGACGACGACGAAAGGGTTGCGGCCCTGGCCCGGATCCGGACCGACACCCACCTTCCCGGTGCCGTGGCCGACGCGGACATCGTGGTGGAGGCCGTTCCCGAGAGAGCCGCCCTCAAGCACGACGTCTTCGAAGCCCTGGACCGTCACGCCCCGACCGGGGCAATCCTGGCGTCCAATACCTCGTCCATCTCCATCACCGCGATCGGGGGACGGACCGACCGTCCCGAGCGGGTGGTGGGGATGCACTTCATGAATCCGGTTCCCGTCATGGAGCTGGTGGAGGTGATCCGGGGGGCGGCGACCAGCGACGAGACCGTGGCCGAGGTCGTGGAGCTGGCTCGGGAGCTGGGCAAGACGCCGGTGGAGGTCAGCGACTTTCCCGGCTTCGTCTCCAATCGGGTCCTCATGCCCATGATCAACGAGGCCGCGTTCGCCCTCATGGAAGGGGTGGCCGAGGCCGAGGCCATCGACACCGTCATGACCCTGGGCATGAATCACCCCATGGGACCCCTGGCACTGGCCGACCTCATCGGGCTCGACACCTGTGTGAGCATCCTCGAGGTCCTCCACTCCGAGCTGGGGGACGACAAGTACCGCCCCTGCCCTCTCCTCCGACGCCACGTCGCTGCCGGTTGGCTCGGGCGGAAGAGCGGTCGGGGCTTCTACGAATACGACTGAATCGCAGAGGCACGACGGATCCCGGGGAGATCGCGCCACGAGAAGGTCGCACCACGAGGAGATCGCGCCACGAGCAAGTTCCATGGAGATATTCAGCCGACTCGAGGAGCACGAACACGAGCAGCTCGCCTTCTGGAGCGAGCCGGCGGTGGGGTACCGGGGAATCATCGCCATCCACGACACGACTCTCGGTCCGGCGCTGGGGGGCACCCGGTTCTGGAGCTACGAGTCGGACGAGGAGGCGGTCGTCGACGTCCTCCGACTCTCCCGGGCCATGACGTACAAGGCCGCCGTCATGGGGCTCAACGTGGGTGGGGGAAAGTCCGTCCTCATCGGCGACCCTCGGACCCCGGACCGGGAGATGATCTTCCGGGCCCACGGACGGGCCATCGAATCCCTCGGAGGACGCTACATCACCGCGGAGGACGTCGGGACCACGGCCCGGGACATGGAGTTCGTCCGGATGGAGACCGAGTGGGTCACGGGCACGCCCGAAAGCTCGGGGGATCCCTCCCCCCTCACCGCCTGGGGGGTCTTTCAGGGAATCCGGGCCTGCCTCGATGAGCTCCACGGGACCGACCAGCTCGAAGGCCGGCACGTTTCCATACAGGGGGCCGGCCACGTCGGCTACTACCTGGCCCGGTACCTGACCGAGGTCGGCGCGAAGATCACGGTGGCCGACATCGACGAGGCGAGGGCCGCCAGGATCGAGGAGGAATTCGGTGCGGACCGGGTCGAGCCCGAAGAGATCTACGACGTGGAGGCCGATGCCTTCGCGCCGTGCGCGCTCGGGGGCGTGCTGAACGACGAGACCCTCCCCCGCCTCCGGGTGGACATCGTGGCCGGATCGGCGAACAACCAGCTCGCCGAGGAGCGCCACGCCGCCGCCCTGGCGGAGCAGGACATCCTCTATGCTCCGGACTACGTCATCAACGCAGGGGGGCTCTGCAGCGTGTACGGGGAGCTCCAGGGATGGACCGACGAGCAGGCCCGGAGGACGGCGGGGCGGATCTACGAGACCCTCCGGTCCATCTTCCGTCAGTCCCGGGACGAGAAGATTCCCACCACCGCGGCCGCGGACCGCCTGGCCGAGGCCCGGATCTCCCGGGTGCGCCACCTCCACCGGAGCCGTCTCCGCCCGGGCTGACCCGGGGGGACGTCGAGCACGCACTGTACGACTCCGACGAACTTCTTGTACCTTCGTGCGTCCGAGAGATGACCGGCTTCGGAGATCACCCGAAGGAACGAGTCCGACCCACCGGTATCCCGCACTCACCGAGAACTCGACCATGACCCCCGTGGCACCTGCGAGCCAGCAATCATCGATGGAGCACCTGAAGCAGACGGATCCCCGGATCCACGAGTCGATCCTGGACGAGACCCGCCGCCAGCACGAGAGCCTGGAGCTCATCGCCAGCGAGAACTTCGTCTCCCGGGCGGTCCTGGAGGCCACGGGGTCGCCCCTGACCAACAAGTACGCCGAGGGGCTGCCGGGGAAGCGCTACTACGGCGGCTGCGAGCACGTGGACGTGGCCGAGGAGCTGGCCCGGGAGCGGGCGAAGGAGCTCTTCGGGGCGGATCACGCCAACGTCCAGCCCCACGCCGGCTCCCAGGCCAACATGGCGGCCTACATGGCCTTCCTGGAGCCGGGAGATCGGATCCTGGGGATGGATCTGAGCAACGGTGGACACCTCACCCACGGCTCGCCGGTCAACTTCAGCGGAAGGCTCTTCGAGGTGTCCTCCTACGGGGTTCGGGAGGACGACGGCCTGGTGGACTACGACCACCTCCGGGAGAAGGCGAAGGCCGATCTGCCCGACGTCATCGTGGCCGGGTGGAGCGCCTATCCCAGGGTCCTCGACTTCGGAGCCTTCTCCGAGATCGCGGCGGAGGTGGGCGCCGTCTTCATGGTGGATATGGCCCACTTTGCCGGCCTCGTGGCCGGAGGGGTCCATCCCAACCCCGTTCCCCACGCCGACGTGGTCACGACGACCACCCACAAGACGCTCCGGGGTCCCCGCTCGGGGATGATCCTCTGCAAGGAGGAGCACGCCAAGGCCATCGACAAGGCCGTCTTTCCCCTGACCCAGGGCGGCCCCCTGATGCACGTCATCGCGGCCAAGGCCGTCTGCTTCCAGGAAGCCCTTCGGCCCACCTTCGCCGACTACGCCCGGCAGATCGTGATCAACGCCAGGGCCCTGGCCGAGTCCCTCCAGGAGGAGGGGCTCCACCTGGTGAGCGGGGGGACCGACACCCACCTGATGCTGGTGGACCTCCGGCCCAGCCACGAGGAGCTCACCGGGAAGGACGCCGAAGAGGCCCTGGAGCGGGCCGGGATCACCGTGAACAAGAACACGGTTCCCGGCGAGAACCGCTCGCCCTTCGTCACGTCGGGGCTCCGGATCGGAACGCCGGCCCTGACCACCCGGGGGATGCGGGAGGACGAGATGCGACAGATCGGGAAGTGGATCGTCCGGGTGGTGAACGATCCGGAGAGCGAGGCGGTGATCCAGGGAGTGCGGGGAGGGGTCCGGGAGCTTTGTGAGCGCTTTCCCCTGTACGAGGGGCTTCTGCCCGGCTGAAGCGGAGCCCTGGAGGGGCCGGCGGCAGGGTTGGACGGCTCCGGCCTGGCATCTCGGGGGCACCCTGTCAAGGGGGATCGGACCCTGGCGCCCCATGCCCGAGACCATAACTTTCGAAGCATGACGGACCTCCAGTTCGCAGACGAGATCCTGGATCGGCTCAACGAGCGGAACCCCCGCTTCCAGGGCCGCGCGTACCTCTTCGTGCTCTCCGCCCTCCATGCGGTCATGGAGGAGCTGGACGAGCGCCGCCACATCTCGGGCCGGGAGCTGGCCGAGGGCGTCCGGAATCTCGCGCTCGAGCGATTCGGGCCCATGGCCCGGACCGTGCTCGAGCACTGGGGGATCCACACCACGGAAGATCTGGGCGAGATCGTGTTCGCCCTGGTGGATTGCGGCATCCTCACGAAACAGGAAGAGGATCGCCCCGAGGATTTCGCCGACGTCTTCGACTTTCACGAGGCGTTCGAGGAGAACTATCCCTGGGGAGCGCGGCTCTAGCGTCTGGCGTCGGCATTCCGCAAGCAGACACCAGCTCGATCCACCACGGCGACGGGAGGGGTTGATGAATCTGGTGGAATCACAGGGATATCCCCGTTGTCTCAAGTGCGACGCGGGTGTCCTCCTGCCGCTTTCCGACTACGGTCGCGAAGGGGCCACGATCCGGTACAAGGTCTGGGTATGCTCGAATCCCGACTGCGGGTTCAACATCCGGATCGACAACGGTGAAGTCAGCTTCGGTCGCACCATCGCCCAGAGCTACAAGTAGTTCCGCCATCGCCGCGGCCTCCTGACGCCGTGTCCGACCCGTCGTCCGCCGACCCGTCCTCTACCGGATCGTCGTCGATCCCCGTCCGTCCCTTCGGTCCGGCAAGCCTCGGGGCGCCCACCGGTGAGGAGGCGGCGGCCTTCGACCGCTGGGCGATCGAGGAGGTGGGGGTTCCCCGGCCGACGCTCATGGAGAACGCCGGTCGCGGTGCGGCAGCCGTTCTCCAGCGCCTCTTTCCGGCGGGAGACGTCGTCGGCTTCGTGGGAAGTGGAAACAACGGGGGCGACGCCCTGGTCCTCCTCCGGACCCTCGCCTCCTGGGGACGGTCGGTCACCGCCGTCCTGGTGGCCGATCGACCCCGGGACGAGACGCTTCTCCACGGCTGGGCGATCTCCACGGTGCGGGACGCCGACCTGGAG
>JBKHJU010000107.1:0-6441 GCA_046537985.1 Longimicrobiales bacterium | reverse complement strand
CTCTTGAAGACGTTGTAGGCCAGGACCAGGGCGCTGAGCCCGAAGACGTAGGCCCCCACCGTGGACATCTGATTCCAGATATCGACGTTCAGCTCCGGCAGGTACGTCCAGGTTCGCCGGGGCATCCCGAAGAGGCCCGACATGTGCTGGGGACCAAAGGTCAGGTTGAAGCCGATGAAGGTGAGCCAGAAATGCCACTTGCCCACCGATTCGTCCAGGAACCTCCCGCTGACCTTCGGGAACCAGAAATACAGGCCGGAGAAGAAGCCCATGAGCATGCCGCCGGCCAGAACGTAGTGGAAGTGCGCCACCACGAAGTACGAGTCGTGCTGGTGCAGGTCCACCGGGGGCGAAGCGTGCATGATTCCGCTGAGCCCACCCAGGGTGAATACCGCCACCGTGCCGATGGCGAAGAGCATGGCCGTGGTGAACTTGAGCGCCCCGCCCCACATGGTCGCCAGCCAGTTGAAGATCTTCACCCCCGTCGGGATGGCGATGATCATCGTGCTGGCCGCGAAGAAGGAATCGGCGATGGGGCCCATTCCGACGGTGAACATGTGATGCGCCCACACCCCCCAGCCGATGAAACCGATGAGCACCCCGGCGTAGACGACGATGGGATACCCGAAGAGGGGTTTCCTGGAGAATGTGGGAATGACATCGGAGATCATCCCGAACGCCGGGAGGATCAGGATGTAGACCTCGGGGTGGCCGAAGATCCAGAAGAGGTGCTGCCAGAGAATCGGGTCACCACCGGCTGCAGGAACGAAGAAGGTCGTGGCGAAGAAACGGTCGAAGGCCAGCAGGATCAGGGCCACGGCGATGACCGGCATGGCCGTGATGATGACGAAGCTGGTCACGAAGGTCATCCAGGTGAAGAGGGGCATGCGCATCAGCTTCATGCCCGGAGCCCGGAGATTGATGATGGTCGTGATGAAGTTCACTCCCCCCAGGATCGAGCTGATTCCCAGGATGGACAGCCCGATGACCCAGAAGTCCATGTTCGCGCCCGGCGAGAACTCGGTGCCGCTGAGATTCGCGTACCCGACCCACGCGCCGTCCGGAGCCGCGCCGAAGAACCAGCTCACGTTGAGGTAGATCCCCCCGAAGAGGAAGATCCAGTACGAGAGGGCGTTCAGGCGGGGAAAGGCTACGTCCCTCGCCCCGATCTGGAGGGGAACGATGTAGTTGAAGAACGCCACCGCCATGGGCATGGCCACCAGAAAGATCATGGTGGTGCCGTGCATGGTGAAGAGCTGGTTGTACGTCTCGGCCGAGACGAAGTCGTTCATCGGCCGCCATAGCTGGGTCCGGATCAGCAGCGCCTCGAAGCCTCCCACGAACATCCAGAAGAAGGAGGTGAGGAAGTACATGATGCCGATCCGCTTGTGATCGACGGTGGTGATCCAGCTCCAGAGACCCGTCGCTTCGTGATGGGTCTCGGTGACCTGCTCGACTGTCGGAGTTGCTACCGCCATGAGATCTATTCCGAAACGGTGGTTCGCGTCGTACAGCTCCGGCCGGAGCGAGGGCCGCACCCTCTCTCGGCTCTCACGGAGCGAGCACCTCGACCCACGGTCGACGTCTTCATCGACTCTCGAGGCTCGCCAGGTACGCCGCCACGGCCTCGAGCTGCTCCTCGTCCAGGTCCGTGGGCTGCCACTCTCCGCCGCCCTCCCGGGGGGCGGGGGTCTGAGCACCGGGCATGTTGACTCCGGGCTTGACGGAGTCGGGATCCCGGATCCATTCCACCAGGTTCTCCTGGCTGTTCTCCAGCATCCCGGCGGCGATCGTGCCCCGCTCGGCCAGGTTCGTCAGGTCCGGGCCGATGGCCCCGGCCGCCGGCGTCCCGTTGATGGCGTGGCAGAGAACGCAGTAGCTCTCCTCGAAGAAGACCTGACGCCCGCGCGCGACCAGCTCCTCGTCCTGAGACGGCTCTTCCCCTCCGACATCACCCGCGTCGCCTGCCGCCGCAAGGTCGTCGGGCTCCACCGGGGCCTGGAGCGGAAGCTGCACGTCCGAGTATGTCGGATTCAGCATTCGATCCTGCCACGCCTGGAAGTCGCTCTCGGACTGCACCACCACCCGCGTACCCATCAGGGAGTGGGACAGCCCGCAGAACTCGGCGCACTGCCCCATGAAGGTGCCGGTCTCGTAGGGAGTGAAGTGGAGGTAGGAATATCGGGGATCCTCACCCTCGGGGGTCCGGACCACCGGATTCACGTCCCGCTTCCCTCCGAGCATCGGCACCCAGAAGGAGTGGATGACGTCGGCGGATTGCAGGCGGAGTCGCACCGGACGATCCACGGGAAGGTGCAGCTCGTTGGCGGTGACGACCCCCGACTCGGGATATCGGAACTCCCACCAGAATCGGTGGCCGACCACGTCCACCAGGAGGGCCTCGCCGATCTCCTCGGCGTCCGGCTGAGTAGCGAACACCGCCTGGATCGTGGGAATGGCGATGGCCACGACGATGAGGGCCGGTCCGATGGTCCAGCCGATCTCGAGGCCCAGGTTGCCGTGATTCTGTTTCGGTCGCTCCTGGTCCGGCTTTTCGCGGAAACGGACGAGGATGTAGCCCAGCAGCACCCACACCAGGGCTCCGATCAACACCGTCCACCAGAAGATGTCGGTGTAGAGGGAGTGGATGATGTCGGCGAAATCGGTCCGGGGGCTGATGCTGGACTGGGGATAATCGATGCCGCATGCCGCCACGAGCAGCGCCAGAGCCACGGGGGGAAGGACGCGCCGGAGGACGACCCGCATCCAGGTGGCGAGAGGGGCCAGCACCGAGCGGAGACCTGAAGGTGATCTATGCCTCATTCGCATTCGTCTGGTGCACCTGAGCGTTCTATGTCGGTCCGGGTCGGATTCTAGCCGTTACCGAACTCGAATGGAACCGAATGCGCTTGAATCGAGGACCGCGGCCGACCTTCCGCCTCGACCGCGGAAAGGCCCCACGGAGCGTCAGAGTCCTTCCAGCTCCAGGGCCTCGTCGACGAGCATGATGGGAATGTCTTCCCGGACGGGATAAAGCAGGAGGCCATCCTCGCGAACCAATCCCCCGTCGATGAGATCGCCCACCTTCCCACCTGCCCGATTCTGCACCCGACCGGCCCGAATCGCCGCGTTCACGCGCTCGACGAGTTCGTCGTCAGCGGCTCGAACCGGCTGTTTCGTCTCGGGACAGACCAGGATCTCCAGGAGCTCGGGGTCCACCATCGACTCTATTCCGAATCCATCGACGAGTATTCAAGACATCATTCGGCTTCCCTACAGTCCTCGCGCCGAGGCCGGTGTCGGCCTCGCGGCGCGGAGCGCCCTATATTAGCACATTCGATCGATCGTGGCGACCGGGTGGGTTCCCGCGAACTCCCTCGGGCGACGGGAGGAAGACCGACAGTGAGCGATGCGAAGGAATGGTGTTCGGCGCGGGGGGCTCCGATGGGCTGGACGACCACGCTCGGACGGCGGAGCCACCGTGGATCCGGGGCGGCGGCGACGGTGGGCGTCGTCCTCACGATCGTGCTGGGTGGCCTCGGATCCGCCTGCTCTCCCCAGGGAACGGGAGGAAGCACCGAGATGGCCGTCCAGGCGTCCGAGGCCCGTTACGCCGACACCCTCACCTCCGACCGGACCCCGCCCCGCGCCCACGCCTGGGTGATCTTCGGACCGGACACGGTCGTAGCCGAGGTGGCCGACAGCCCCTCGGAGCACCAGGAAGGGCTCATGCACCGCCAGGAGCTTCCCGAGGGGACGGGGATGCTCTTCGTCTTCCAGAACGAGTCGACCCGCTCCTTTTGGATGAGGAACACGTTGGTGCCCCTGGACATCGCCTTCCTGAACCAGGGGATGCAGGTCGTCGACATCCAGCAGATGGAGCCCGAGACCGAGGAGTACCACACCTCCAGCGCCCCCGCCATGTTCGCCCTCGAGGTTCCCCAGGGCTGGTTCGAGGCCCACGGCATCCAGGCCGGAGATCAGGCCGAGATCGTCTTCGGGCCACGGTAGCTCGGGCTAGAAGTCCAACCAATAGTCCATCTTGATGATGAACACATCGTCGGACCGGGCGCCGAAGAGGGACGAGGCGTCCCGGCCGAGATCGAAGTCGCCCACGTCGGCGCGCGTCCTCTGCTGGCGCTGCCAGACGAAGAAGAGGCGTGAACCGGGACGGAACTCCCACCGGAGCACGGCGTTGCCGATGAGGGACCGGATGTTGAAGTCTCGGTCCCGGAACGAATAGTCCGACCGACCGTCTCCATCGAAATCGACGTAGCGTTCGTGATCAGGGCCCTCGCACGTCGCTCCGCCGACGCAGCTCACGACGCCCCCGCTCTCGGATACCCGGCCCTCGTCGAAGTGGAGGAAGTCGTACGTACCGGGCTCGGTGAGCTGACGATATTCCACGTAGTCCCCGCTGGAGATCAGGGGCTGGGCGAAGACCTCCAGCGTGAGAGTGGGGCTGAAGGACCAGTTGACCCGGGTCTCCATGGACAGCTCCCGTCGATCGAGCTTTCCGAAGAGGTACCTCCGACCGAAGGTGGGCTCGTACGGGACCGCGTCGGTCGTGGCCACGTACTGGGCCTCGTCCGTGGTCCAGGAGACCTGGGGCTCCACCCGGATCTCCACGCTGCTCGAGGGCCGGACCTCCATGGTCATCCCGGTCTGCAGCCGGGAGTTCTCTCCCAGGTCGCCGTCCCGATAGCTGATGTCGGGCCGGAAGCTCACCCGCTTCCGGGAGTCGGTCTCGAGCCGGGCGCTCATTTCCACTCCGGCCGACTCGATCATCTTCGGCCCGCCCCGGGTGGCCGTGCGGCTCACGCTCTCCGGACCGTATCCCAGGCCGAGGTTGAGCTGCCAGTAGTTCGGGAACTCGAGGCGGGTCTCGGTCCGGAAGGTCCCGGCCATGTGGGCCTCGCCCCAGTCGCTCCACGACCCGATGTTCTCCTTGAGGATGTCGTGGCTGAAGTTGTGGAACATGAAGGCGTTGACGTTCCAGCTCCGGAGATACTCCCCGGGCTCGATGTCCCGGTACCCGACTCGGGCGCCGCCGTCGAGCCGCTGGAGGTTCTGGCTGAAGCCCAGGTCGTTGATCTCGAACCCCGGCGTGACCTGGGCGGCCCAGACTCCCCCGGTCCAGTTTCCCCGCTGGCGGTCGAGCTGGACGCGCCACTCCGCGCCGCTCATGGAGGTGGCCGTGGAATCCAGGGACACGTAGGGAGCGTCCGGGCGCTGGAAGTAGTGGCCGCTGGACCGCTGGATCCGGATCATGGCCGTCGAGTCGCCCCGGACGTGGCTGCCCGAGACGAAGCCGTTCAGATTCCACTCCCGATCGTCCCACTGGAACTCGAAGTCGATCCCTCCGCTGTACGCCTCGCTGGTCAGGTAGTCGAAGGAGCCGTCTCCGGGCAGGTTTCGGTGCATGCCCGTGACGATTCCGCCGATGGACGAGGCGCCCTCGTTGAAGTCCTGTTGGAGCCGGAGGACTCCGTACCCGGTTCGGGGCTCGACCAGGAACTCCCTCCGGTCCTGGGAATCGGTGAAGAAGGCCTCGCCCCGCTCCTCCTGGGTCAGGGCTCCCAGTGCGCCGACTGAGAGGCCGCCCTCGGTACGCCCCGAGACCTTGGCTGCACCCAGGATGGTCGTGTTGGTCGGGATGTCGGTGAAATCGGCATCTGCCGGCGCCTCACCCTGAGGCTCCCTGCCGATGCGTCGGCTGTAGAAGAGACGGTTCTGGCGACCCGAGAGGGTGAAGTCGAAGATCCGGGCGTCCTCCACGAAGAAGGGTCGCCGCTCGTCGAAGAAGGTTTCGAAGGCGCTCAGGTTGATGACCGCGGGATCGGCCTCCACCTGCCCGAAGTCCGGGTTGACGGTGCCGTCCAGGGTGAAGTTTCCGCCGATTCCCACCTTGAAATCGGTTCCCATCCGGACGCTCCCGCTGCTCCCGTCGAAGAAGGGGTCTCCTTCCTCGGCCGGACCGACGTGCCCCTGCGACAGAACGTAGGGAAGCATCTCGACGCGGCGCGACGCGGCGGGGATCCGGATCCCCTCGAGCCGCCCGAACTGGCTCACCACCCCCTGCTGGAGGCGGGAAACCAGGGCGAAGTGGGTCTCCTCGTTGCTCGCCAGGCGGCGGCGGCGGACGTTGAAGCCCCAGGCCCGGGCCGTATCCGACCGCTCGTAACGGATCTGGGAGAGGGGGATCCGGAACTCGGCGGTCCAGCCCAGGGAGTCCCGGGTGACAGCGGACTCCCACACGGCGTTCCAGGCCCGATCGTCCTGGTCGTCGTTGTAGAGGTAGGAATCCCCCTGGACGCCCGCCGCGCTTAGCCGGAACTCGTATCCCGTGCGACGATCCAGGTTGGGATCGAATCCCACCGCCACATAGTCGAACTGCCCGAACTGCTCCCCCAGTCCGTACAACTTCTCGCCGGGCTGCAA
>JBKHJU010000106.1:0-6494 GCA_046537985.1 Longimicrobiales bacterium | reverse complement strand
GCCTCCGGTCCCCGAGGACGATCCCCGCCCCGAGTTCTTCCGCCCTCCGACCCCCCACGAAGCCCACCGACTCTCCCTCGGCGAGCGGGGGCTGAAGACGACGGCCCTGGGCAGCCAGTGGCTCCGGGAAGCCGACCGCGCCGTGGAAGCTCCTCTGGTGATCCGCTCTCCGTATGCCGAAGTGGGCCGGTTCGTGAAGGCCGAGGCCGACGCTCTGGGCTTCCGGGTGGATGTGGAGCGCGGCCAGCGCCTCGAAGTCCGTTTCGAAGGGCCCCTGCTCGACTCCGGCAGGGTCATGATGGACGTCTTTCGCCTGGGAATGGACCCGGACTCGGTCACCCGGGCGGCCCGGATGCGAAGCCTCCCGACCGGGGTCGGCAGGGTGGATCTGGAGCCGGACGAGGACGCCGAGTACGTCGTCCGGGTGCAGCCCGAGCTCTTCGCCGAGGGTTCGTACCGGCTGGCGGTGCGGACCGTTCCCGCCCTCCGCTTTCCCGTGGTGGGACGAGGCAACGGAGCGATCTGGAGTCGGTTCGGCGCCAGCCGGGACGGAGGGGCCCGGGCACATCACGGAATCGACATCTTCGCACCCCGGGGCACCCCGGTCGTCGCCGTGAGCGATGCCCGGGTCCGTCGCGTGAGGGACACGCCCGTCGGGGGCAAGGTGGTATGGCTACGGGACGAGGAGCGCAACATGTCCGTGTATTACGCCCATCTGGACAGCCAGGCCGTGGAGGACGGCCAGCGGGTCCTTCCGGGCGACACGGTGGGATTCGTAGGCAACACCGGGAATGCCCGTACGACGCCGCCCCACCTCCACTTCGGCCTCTACCAGCGCGGGCGGGGTCCCATCGACCCCTTTCCCTTCGTGCGCCTCTTCGACACCGAGCTCCCCGACGTGCGGGCCGACGTGGGGCTGACCGGGTCGGTGGCCCGGGCCGGGATCCGTCGGGTCAGGCTTCGCTCCCGTCCCTCCAGCTACGGCGATGTGGTGGGCCAGCTTACCGATGATCGCCCCTTCCGGGTCGTGGCCGCCACCGGAAGCTGGTACCGGATACGACTCCCCGACGGATCGGAAGCCTTCGTAGCCGAGACGGTCACGGAGGATTCCGGCCTGGGCCGGGTGGCCCTCGTGCCGCCGCCCGGGCCAGGAGACTCGACGGGTTCCGACGGTGTGGGACCCGGTGGCCCCACCGCATCGGTCTCGACCCGTTCGTCCCCCGGTGACGGCGGCTCCGAGACGGGCTCCGGCCCCGCCAGCAGCGCTCTTCGTTGAGCGCCGGCGGAGACCCGCTGCCTCCCTTCTCCACCTGCTCGTTCCACCCCTTTCCGCCGATCGCCGAGCCGGTCGACGTCAGAGAGCGAGGCGGCGCCGGATTCCCAGGTTCACCGTGAAGTCGACCGTGGGGCTCTCCGGCGGGAAGTCCTCGGTGAATCCGAACCTCCATCCCCAGTCGCCCTCTCCCCGGTCGGCGATGCCGAAGGTCAGGGTCGACGGAAAGCGGCTCAGCCGGGACTCGTCCCACGCATCCACGTAGGGGGTTCCCGCCGATAGCTGGACGATGCCGGCGACGCCCGGGGTCACGCCCCGCTCGAACGCCAGGGTGAAGGCCATCGCGCCCTCCCGGAAGATGGGCTCCAGGGAAGACACGGGGTCGAGACGCACGAACATCGCCGATCCGTAGAGGTGGGTTCCCTCGAACTCGCCCCGGCCCGAAAGCCGTCCCATGAGCGAGACGGCGGCGTCCACACGACCGGACTCGAGGGGTCCCAGGGAGGTCCGAAGGGTGCCCCGGATGCTCAACCCGTAGGCTCCCCGGTCCACGCCGAAGGGCTGCCACTTGGCAAAGGCGGAGATCCCCTCCGGATCCAGGGTTCGAGAGGGGAGGCGTAGGTCCACGTTCGGATCCAGCCCCGCCAGTCGTACTTCGTGCTGCCCTTCCGGCTCGGTCTCCCGCCCGCCGTTGGGTAGGCCGAAGGCATTGTGGAATCCCGATACGAAGCCGTCCAGGAAGCCGCCCCACCCGGTGTGGAAGGTCAGCTCCATGCCGGTCTCCCACGAGTCCCCCACCCCGTACCGGGCGCCGAGGGTGTTCGTCATCTGCTCCAGGTCGAAGAGGTGGGCGTGCCGGGGACTCGAGCTCTGCTCGAAGACGTTCGAGTAGGCGGTGATCAGCCCCACCACCAGCTCTCCCCTCCCCACGACGTCCACGGGCTCCGTCTCCGGCGAGTGCTGGAGGCGGTACAGGGGATTCTGCTCGGCCACGGGAAGGGGGCCGGCCGGGAGCTCCTGGGCGTCGAGGCCCGTCGGGAGGCCGAGCCCGAGAAGCCACGAGAGGGCCGACGAAGCCAGGACGACGACCGTCGCGCGGGCTCGGCGGCTGGCCGGGGGGCGGGACCGGGACGCGGTCCCCACGATCCGTGGAGGCGGGTGGGTCATGACGGCACGGAATGTGGCGAAGCCGCTCCGGAGGGGAAAGACGGAAGAGGAAAGACGGGCTGCATGGGGCCCGGTGGAGGGCTTATGTTATCCCGATCGCTCGTCGCCCCAGCTCATCCGGAGGCCCCCGCCCGTGCATCCCGTCCTGTTCCGCTTTCCCGAGTCGATTCCGCTCATCGGCGGATTCGCGGTCAATTCCTTCGGGGTCATGCTCTACCTGGCCTTCGTGGTGGGGGGCTTCATCTGGCAGGCCGAGCTGAATCGGAAGGGGCTCTCGGGGGAGCGGGTGTGGGACCTGGTCCTCCTGGCTCTCTTCGGCGGGCTGGTGGGTGCCAAGCTGTACTGGGTCCTCTGGAACCACGAGCAGCTCGCCGCCGACCCCATGGGAACCGTCTTTTCCGGAGCGGGGCTCACCTGGTACGGCGGATTCGTCGTCGGACTCGCCGCGGTCTGGGTGGGGTTGCGGAAGATGAAGCTTCCCCTGGGGCCCAGCCTCGACGGGATGGCGCTGGCGCTCCCGGTTTCCATCGCGATCGGGCGGGTGGGATGCTTCCTGGCTGGAGACGACTACGGAGTGCCCACCGATTCCCGGCTCGGCGTCGCGTTTCCCGAGGGGTTTCCCCCGACCCGAGTGAACGTGCTGGAGTCCCGGTACGGAATCACGGTGGACCCGGCCCTGGTCGAGCGGTTCGGAGAGGTCGTGCCCGTCCATCCCACCCAGCTCTACGAGGTCGCCATCTCCCTCGTCGTCTTCGGGGTGATCCTGACCCTTCGCGAGCATCCCCATCGGGCGGGGTGGCTCTTCGCGGCGTGGGCGGCGCTCTACGGCGTGCAGCGCTTCGTCATCGAGATCTTCCGGATCAAGGAAGACCGGATCTTCTTCGACACCCTCACCATCGCCCAGCTCATCAGCGTGGCCGTCGCCGGTGCCGGGGTGTACGCCATGCTGAGGATGCGTCGGACCCGCCGGGACGCGCTCAGCCCTGGATCATGACGACGAGATCGAGGTGATCGCCGCCCCATACGTCGATGGGATCGAAGAAGACGCTCCCGCCCGAGATGAAGTCGGCTTCGAACCGGACCGTTTCCGACCTCCAGGTCGTCTCGAAGGTTTGGGTGGTCTTCCCCGTGACCATCCCGACCCGCTCCTTTGTGCTCCCGCTCCCGTGGGCGTAGATGACGGCGTCGTAGAAGTCCTGATTCTGGACCGTGATCCGGACGGGCGAGTCGCGGCCCGCGACGCCCCGCAGGGGATTGTCCGGCTGCTGATGGGCGCAGCCCGCGAGGGCCATCGTCGAGACCACGGCGATGGCGCAGAGCGGCTTCAATGAGGAGAAGGCGGACGTGATCATCGTAGGGCTCCGGGGCCGGGGTTCTGCGGGCCGTCAAGCTTCCTGTCCAATATACACTCCCGGGGCCCGAATGTCCCGGGTCCGGGCGGGTCGGCTCACTCCTCCACCGGCGCGATGCATTCGGGGCCCGTGTTCCCGGGCTTGTTCACGTAGGTCGAGACGGGTCGCGCCTCCAGGGACGTGGTGGGCTCCTTCTCCAGGAGTTCTTCGAGGGTATCCGGGGACGCCTCCTCGTCGAGCCACGTCTCCCGCGCCGCCTCGTCCAGAATCACGGGCATCCGCGGGTGGATGGACCTCAGGTCGTCGCGGGCGTCCCGGGTCAGGATCGTGAAGGTGAGGAGGGGCTCGTCGTCCTCGTCCTCACTCCAGCTCTCCCAGAGGCCCGCGAAGACGAAGATCGAGTCCTCGGGCTCGTGGATCCAGTATGCCTGCTTGGGGCCTCCGTTCTGTTTCTGCCACTCGTAGAAGCCGTCGGTGAGCACGAGGCACCGTCGGGACCGGAAGGCGGCCCGGAAGGCGGGCTTCGACCGGGCTGTCTCGGAGCGGGCGTTGATCAGCCGGTGTCCGATGTCCGGGTCGTCGGCCCAGAAGGGGACGAGTCCCCACTGCATGTCCAGCAGTCCCCGCACCCCTTCCCTGTTCCGGAGGATCACGGGAGCGTCCTGGGTGGGAGCGATGTTGAAGCGAGGTTGATGGTCGGAGAGGAGCTCGTCGTACCAGTCGAGCCGCTCCAGCTCGGACATGTCGGCCGTGAGCGTGTAGCGTCCGCACATGAGCCGTCCGTCCGCCTACCCGGCCTCGCGACTCGAGCGCTGCGCCGGACCCGTCAGGGCCCGCTCCACGGCGTCCAAGAGCTCGTCCACCATGAAGGGCTTCTCGAGGAACCGGACCTCTTCCCGGTCGTCGAGCTGTTCGGCGAGGTCCTCGGAGGCATGCCCCGACATGAACAGAACGGGCACGTCGGGACGGCGGTCCACCAGGGCGCTGGCGATGTCCGATCCGGTCATCTTCGGAAGCCCCATGTCGGTGATGAGGAGATCCACGGAGGCGAGGTGGGCGTCGATGAGGTCCAGCGCGGTCGGGCCGTCCACGGCGTCGAGGACGGTGTGACCGAAGCGCCGGAGAGCGGCGGTGATGACTCGTCGGACCGGTTCCTCGTCTTCGACTACCAGGATCGTTCTCTTCCGGTCGCCCGCGGCGTTGGTTTCCTCTCCTTCTGGTCCCTCCAGTCCCCGGCCCGGGCTCTCGTTCGGGCTCTCCACGCTCCGGTTCGTGGCCGGCAGGAGGATGCTGATCTCGGTCCCGTCCCCGGGAGCGCTCTCCGCCCGCACCTCTCCCCCGTGCTGCTTCACGATGCCGAAGACCGTCGACAGTACGAGACCCGTCCCCGTCTCCTTGGTCGTGAAATAGGGATCGAAGATGTGCTGGAGGGTCTCCGGCTCCATGCCGACACCTTCGTCCTGGACCGTGATGGACAAGTGGGAATCCGCTGTCGTGTCGTCCCGAGATCCGGACCGGGACGCATTCTTCGACTCGAGACCCGTTCGGATCACGATGCGCCCTCCGTCGGGCATGGCATCCCGGGCGTTCACGACCAGGTTCATGATCACCTGCTGGAGGTGGCTGGGATCGGCCATGACGGCGGGGAGGTCCGGAGCGAGGTCGTATACGACCTCGATTCCGGCGCCCGTCAGACGACCCAACATCGAGTAGAGGTTCTCCAGGACCTCGTTCACCGAGATGGGTCGGGAGCTGTGAACCCGCTTTCGCCCGAAGGAGAGGAGCTGGCGCGTCAGTCCGGCGGCCCGCTCGGCAGTGGCCCGGGCCAGGAGGAGCTCGTCCCGGGCCGGCTCTCCTTCGTCCAGGTCCTGGAGGGCCAGCTCGATGGGAGCGATGATGGCCGTCAGGTAGTTGTTGAAGTCGTGGGCGATCGTGCCGGTCAGCTCACCCAGGCCTTCGACCCGCTGAGCGTGGCGGAGCTGCTCCTGGAGGGTCCGCTGCTCCGTCACGTCGATGAGGACGCCGGCAATGGATGGCTTGCCCTGCTGCTCGATCCGGGTCCCGTGTACTTCGACGCGGACGGAGCTACCGTCCTTTCGCTTCCCCGAGAACTCGTAGCGGATCGAGGTCTCTTCACCGGCCAGACGCCGTCTGATGTGGTCCCGGACGAGCTGTCGGTCCACCTCGGACGCCAGGTCCAGCGGGCCCAATCGACCCTCGATCTCGTCCTTCGAAAACCCGAAGATGTCGGCGAACGCCTCGTTGACGTAGGAGAAGATCCCGTCCTGGATCACATACACGCCCACCAGGCCCTGCTCCACCAGCGAGCGTACCATCTTCTCGGTTTCGGTCAGGCTTTGTCGAACTTCCTCGAGCTCGGTGATATCGGTGATGAAGCCCTCGAGACCGAGGAGCTCTCCCCTTTCGGAGTAGACTGCGTGGCCCCGCTCCCAGACGGTGCGGACCTCACCGTCCTTCCGCACGATCCGGTAGCCCACCTCGAACGACGGATCCTCGGGCGAGATGGAGCGCTGGATCTCTTCCCAGGCCGGTTTCCGATCGTCGGGATGGATGATGTCGGCGTACGACAGACCCTCCGGCCCGACCAGCTCCTCGGGGTCGTAGCCCGTCAGAGAAAAAGCGCCTCCGCTGGCCAGATCCATGGTGCGGACCGGGTCGTTCCGGCACTGAAAGGCCATTCC
>JBKHJU010000105.1:0-6504 GCA_046537985.1 Longimicrobiales bacterium | reverse complement strand
GTCGAGGCCCGGGAGCTGCGGGTCGACGGAGGCGCTACCGCCAACGACTGGCTCATGGGGTTTCAGGCCGATCTCCTGGGGGTGCCCGTCCGTCGCCCCGCCATCATCGAGACGACGGCCCTGGGAGCCGCGGGGCTGGCCGGGATCGCCCGGGGGGTATGGGAGGACGGAGACGCCTTCATGGAGTCCAGGGAGGAGCCCACGGTCTTCGAGCCGGAGCTGGATCCGGGGACCCGGGAGCAGCTCGTGGCGGGCTGGCACCGGGCGGTCCGGGCGGCGAAGGGGTGGGCGACCGATGCCGGGTGAGGGCCGGCGCTCCGACGGTCGTTCCCTGCGAAGCGCGATCATCGGAGGGGGGCGTCCGGGCGGGAACGCCCCCGGGCGGGGGCGGGTATACAAGAGGTAGCGTCGGAAGTACGGCCCGCGGCGGGATCGTCGTCTTGAGACGGCGCGGGGGGTACGTATATTACGAGGTGGCATTCGGCTCCGGGCCGAATGCCGATTCGGGCCGCGGACGCGCAGGGCTCCTTTCCCTTCGGCCGGTGGAAACCAGCAGATGAAGATGAAGAAGAACCGTCGATTCCTGATCGGGCTGGTCGGTGTGGCCCTTGCGGTGACCTACCTCGTGTGGACCGGGGTCAGCGAGACCATGGTCTACTTCCTGACCCCCACCGAGCTGGTTGCCAAGGTCGCCGACGATCCCTCCTTCCACGAGGTGGGGGTGCGGGTCGGCGCGAAGGTCGTTCCGGACACCTACGAGCAGGGAGAGGGCCGGCTCGAGCACCGCTTCACGGTGCAGGACATGGAGGACCCCGACGTCCGCTTCCCGGTCGTCTATCGGGACATTCTTCCCGACACCTTCACCGACGAGGTCGAAGTGGTCCTGGAAGGACGCTTCCAGGAGAACGGCGTCTTCGAAGCCACGACCCTGACCACGAAGTGCGGGAGCCGCTACGAGGCGGCGCCCGAGGAGCTTCGCGGGTGACCGTACTGGGCGAGATCGCCCTCTGGATCGCGCTCCCCGTCGGGCTCTGGGGCGCGGTCCTCGCCTTTCTGGGTGGCAGGAAGGGCCGGGGCGACCTCGTCCTCTCGGCGGAGCGCAGCGTCTACGCGGTCCTCTTCCTTCTCCTCGTGGCCTCCGTCGGGGTCATCAACGCCTTCCTCACCGACAGCTTCGAGTACTGGTACGTCGCCAACTACTCGAACCGGGATCTGGACACCTACTTCAAGGTTGCCGGGCTCTGGGCGGGGCAGCGGGGATCGCTCCTCTTCTGGGGGCTCCTCCTCTCCTTCTTCTCCGCCATCGCCGTCTGGACGAACCGGAATAAGAACCGGGAGTTCATGCCCTATGTGACGGGCACGCTCCTCTCCATCTCGTCCTTCTTCGTCATCGTCCTCCTCTTCGCCCAGGTCAACCCGTTCGAGCGGCTCCCCTTCACGCCGGCGGACGGGCGGGGGCTGAATCCCCAGCTCCAGAACTACTGGATGACGATCCATCCGCCGACCCTCTACCTGGGCTTCACGGCGTTCACGATTCCCTTCGCCTTCGGGATCTCGGCGCTGCTCACCGGCAAGCTCGATTCCCGGTGGATCGTCCTGACCCGACGGTGGATCCTGCTGAGCTGGTTCTTCCTGGCCAACGGGATCATCTTCGGGATGCGCTGGGCGTACTACGAGCTGGGCTGGGGCGGCTTCTGGTTCTGGGATCCGGTGGAGAATGCGTCGCTCCTTCCGTGGCTCACGGCGACGGCGTTCCTCCACTCCATCCAGATCCAGGAGAACCGGGGGATGCTGAAGATCTGGAACATGGGTCTCCTGCTGGCCACGTTCATCCTCACCATCTTCGCCACCTTCCTGACCCGCTCGGGCCTCATCGAGTCGGTCCACGCCTTCGCCGAGAACACCACGATCTCCTTCATCTTCCTGGGCTTCATGGCGACCGTGGCCATCTTCGGGACGATCCTGGTCGTGTGGCGCCGGAAGGAGCTGGAGAGCGAGAACCAGATCGAGTCCTTCCTCTCCCGGGAGTCGGCGTTCCTCTTCAACAACCTCATCCTCCTCGGGGCGGCGTTCACGGTCATGTGGGGGACCCTCTTTCCCCTGATCTCGGAAGCCGTCACCGGCAACGAGATGACGGTGGGGCCGCCCTTCTTCAACCGGGTGAACATCCCCATCGGGCTGATCCTTCTGGCCCTGACGGGAATCGGGCCCGTCATCGCGTGGAGGAGGGCGTCGAAGCGCAACCTGAAGAAGAACTTCGCCATGCCGGGCTCGATCGGGCTCGCCGTGGTCCTGGGGATGGCCATCGCCGGTGTCCGGGAGTGGACGGCCATGGTCACCTTCGGCATCTCCGCCTTCGTGATGGTCATCATCGTCCGGGAGTTCTGGAAGGGAACGAAGGCCCGCGCCCGGATTCAGGGGGAGGGATACGCCAGCGCCCTGGTGAACCTGGTGTCGAGGAATCGCCGCCGCTGGGGCGGCTACACCGTCCACGCGGCCGTCGTCCTCATCTTCGCCGCCTTCGCCGGATCCTCCTTCGACAACACGATCCGGGAGACCCTGGTGCCCGGCGAACAGGTGACCATCGCCTCGGCCTTCGGCCACGAGTACACGGTTCGCTACGAGAGCCTCTCCACCACCCAGGGCGTGGGGAACACGGACTGGCAGGCCGTGGCCCTCATGTCGGTGGAACGGGACGGGGAGTTCCTGGGCAACTACTCCACGGAAAAGCGCCGATACCGTCGGATCAACCAGGTCACGACCGAGGTGGGGATCCGCTCCAACATGCTCGAGGACCTCTACCTGATCCTGGCCGACGTTCCCCAGCTCGGCGCGGCCATCGCCAACGTGGAGGGCACCCAGCGGGCGACCTTCGAGATCCAGGTGAATCCCCTGGTGAGCTGGATCTGGTACGGAGGGCTGGTCCTGACCATCGGAACGCTGGTGGCCCTCTGGCCGCCCATGCCCCGGTCCGAGGACGAGGACGCCGCGGCCGCCGCCCGTGGAGAGCGAGCGGCCCGTGCAGGGGCCGCGAAGGCCGCTCGGGCACGCTGAGAGGCATGACCGCTCTGCGAGGCTGAGGTCATGGAAAACCTGCCCTACCTCGTCGGTGGCGGGCTCCTCGCCGCCGGTGTCGTGCTCTACGTCCTCCTTCCCCTGGTACGGGGAAGGGAGGCTCCCCTCGAGCGTAGCGCGGAGGAGTACTCGGAAGACCAGTTCCGGAAACAGGTGGCCCTGGCCGCCCTCCGGGACGTGGAGTACGACTTCGCCACGGGCAAGATGGACGAGGAAGACTACCGGGAGCTGAAGGCCGAGCTCTCGGCGGAGGCGCTGCGGATCCTTGAGACGCTCCGGGACGAGGAGGAGCGAGTCGCAGCCGGAGCAGGGGAGGGCGCCGCCGGCGTGGCCGCCGACGACGAAGGCGAAGCCGGCGTCAGCGAGGAAGAGCTCGACGTCCTCGAGGAGGAGATCGCCCGCATCCGTCGGGGTCTTCAGGAGGGGCGCGCGTGCCGCTCCTGCGCCTTTCTCAACCCCCCGGGCAGCCGCTTCTGCGGCCGGTGCGGTGAGGAGCTGGAAGGAGTCCGGCGCTCGCGGGACCAGGCCACCCAGGAGGCGCGTTGAGCCCGTCCGGGACTCCGGAACGGGACAGCCCCCCACCCCTGGAAGCCCGGAGCCTGATCCGGGACTTCGGCGCCCTCCGGGCCGTCGACGGAATCGATCTCACCCTGCACCCCGGCGAGGTCGTGGCCCTCTTCGGCCCCAACGGGGCCGGCAAGTCGACCCTCCTTCGCATGCTGGGGGGCGGCCTCCTTCCCACGTCGGGAGAAGTGAGGATCGGGGGCGAGCCACTCCGTCCCTCGGACCACGAGCGGCACCGCCACATCGGGGTCCTTTCCCACCGCTCCTTCCTCTACACCCACCTGACCGCCGCCGAGAACTTGCGCTTCTACGGTCGCCTCTTCGGTCTGGACGACCTGGACGAGCGGGTGCCGGAGCGCCTGGCCCGGGTGGGGCTGGAGGCCCGGGCGTCGGATCGGGTGGAAGGCTTCAGCAGGGGGATGCGGCAGCGGCTGGCCCTGGCTCGGACGCTGCTCCACGACCCGGAGATCGTCCTTCTCGACGAGCCCTACACGGGCCTCGATCCCCACGCCGCCGTCACCCTCCGGGAAGTCCTCTCCTCGCTCCGGGACGGTCGGCGCTCTGTGGTCCTGGTGACCCACAACCTGACCCAGGGGCTCGAGCTGTCGAACCGGGCCGTCATCCTGGTCCGGGGGAGGGTGGCCTACTCCGGCCGCGCCTCCGAGATCGATCCCGACACCTTCGAGCACCTCTACCACCAGACGGTGGAGGCGGCTGCGTGAAATCCTACCTGCGCCAGCTCGGCGCAATCGTCTGGAAGGACGTGGTGGTCGAGCTCCGGACCCGGGAGCGGATCGGGGCCATGGCGGCCTTCGCCGTCCTGGCGGGCGTCCTGTTCAACTACGCGGTGGACCCCGCGGAGGTGTCCCTTCGGGAGCTGGCCGCGGGTCTCATCTGGCTCACCATCGTCTTCGGCGGGATGCTGGGCCTGGCCCGGACCTTCCAGATGGAGGAGGAGGAGGGGGCCTTCCAGGGGCTGCTCCTGAGCCCCATTCCCCGGGACGCCCTCTTCCTGGGGAAGCTGATTTCCAACTTCCTCCTCCTGATCGCCACGGCGCTCCTCATCGTCGGAGTCTTCTACCTCTTCTTCGACCTGCGACTGGCGGGAAGCATCTGGATCCTGGTGGCCGTCCTGGCCGAAGGTGTCTTCGGGTTCGCGGCGGTGGGCACCCTCTTCAGCGCGATCTCGGTGCGCTCGACCATGGGCGAGACCCTGCTTCCGATCCTGGTTTTCCCCATCTTGATACCGGTGGTCGTCTTCGGGGTATCGGCCACCCACCGGATCTTCCTCGGCCGACCTCTTGCCGAGGTCGCCGGGAACCTCAGAATGCTGGGAGCGTTCGGCCTCGGCGCCGCGCTGGTCGGCGCGCTCCTGTTTCGATACGTAGTGGAGGAGTGATGGATTCCAGAAAGCTGCGGTGGTCCGCGGTCGGGTTCGGAGGCCTGGGGGTGATTCTCACGGGGATCCTGCACTGGCAGGTCTTCTTCTGGGTGCCCACCGAGTCGACGATGGGTATCGTCCAACGAATCTTCTACATCCACGTTCCCGGCATGTGGGTGGGCCTCTACCTGGCCATGGGCATCGTGACCCTGGCGAGCATCTTCTATCTCTGGCTCGGGGACGAGCGGCTGGACATGGCGGCCCTCGCCGCCGCGGAGGGGGGGATGGTCTTCCTCACCGTGGGGCTTGTCACCGGTCCCCTCTGGGCGCGGATCGCCTGGGGCACCTGGTGGACGTGGGAGCCGAGGCTGACCCTGACGCTCCTCCTCTGGTTCATCTACCTGGGATACTTCCTGGTCCGCTCGTCGGCGGAGAGCCCGGAGCGGGGGAGGAAGTTCGCTGCGGTGGTGGCGATCGTCGCGGCCATCGACCTGCCGCTGATCCATCTCAGCGTCGTCTGGTTCCGCTCCCTCCATCCCGAGCCGGTTGTGGTGACGCCGGACGGGCCGTCCCTCCATCCCGACATGCTGGCCACCCTCATGACCGGGCTCGGCGCCTTCACCTTCCTCTTCGTCGGCCTCTTTCTCTTCCGCTACGGCGTCGAGGCGGTGCGACGGAGGACGGCGATGGTCGAGGCCGGGAGGGCGGCATGAAACGCTCTTCGACTGATTTCTACATTCCAGGAGAGAGATCCTTGCGCGCGTTCGCTCGTTTCTCCTGTTCGGCCCGTTCCGATTCTTCTCGCCGCGACTCCACGACCCTTTCGACCTCGGCCGTCGTGCCGAAGGTGGCTCCGAGCGTGGTGGCGGCCGTCCTCGGCCTCTGCTTCCTCCTCGTCCTGGACCCGGCGGCCCTCGCCGCCCAGCAGGGACCGGGCGCTTCGCTGCCGAGCCAGAGCATGCGTCCCTACGCCCACGTCTTCTGGGCCTACGCCCTGGCCTGGGCGCTGATCCTGGGGTGGGTGATCTCCATCGGGCGACGCTGGAGCCGGGTGGAGAAGGATCTGGAGGGGGGCTCCGGGTCGGAGTGAGCTCCACGGTCATCGATCTCCGGTCCGACACGGTCACCCGGCCCACCGAGGCCATGCGGGAGGCCATGGCCCGGGCTCCGGTCGGTGACGACACCCTGGAGGGCGATCCCACCACCCGGCGGCTGGAAGAGCGGGTGGCCGGGCTCCTGGGCAAGGACCGGGCCCTCTTCTTTCCCAGCGGGATCATGGCCAACCAGACGGCGCTGGCGGTTCTGTCGGCGCCGGGGACCGAGGTGGTCCTCGAGGCGTCGGCCCACATCGTCGAGTACGAGGAGGGCGCCGCGGCCCAGTTCAGCGGCCTCCAGCTCCGGACCGTCGCCACGGTGGACGGGGTGATGACCGCCGAGGCCGTCGAGGGGGCGATCCGGCCCGTGTCTCCCTACCTGCCCCGGAC
>JBKHJU010000104.1:0-6581 GCA_046537985.1 Longimicrobiales bacterium | reverse complement strand
GCTCAGCACCGAAGAGGTCCAGGTGGAGATCATCCACCGGGGCGTGGGGGCGGTGAACGAGTCGGACGTGCTGCTGGCGCAGACGGCCGGAGCGGTAATCGTGGGCTTCCGGGTGCGGCCCGATTCCAACGCCCGCCAGCTGGCCGAGCGCTCCGACGTGGATATTCAGAGCTTCGACGTCATCTACGAGGCCGTGGATCAGGTGCGTGCAGCCCTCGAGGGAATGCTCGCCCCCGAAGTCCGGGAGGAAGTGATCGGGAGCGCCGAGGTTCGGGAGACCTTCCGGATCAGCGGCGTGGGTACGGTGGCCGGCTGCTATGTCACGGACGGCAGGATCGAGCGCAACGGGCAGGTCCGGCTCGTCCGCGACGGGATCGTGGTCTACAACGGCGAGATCGACTCGCTCAAGCGATTCAAGGACGACGTGCGGGAGGTCCGGGAGGGCTACGAGTGCGGCCTGGGAATCGCCAACTTCAACGACGTGAAGGTGGGCGACGTCATCGAGTGCTACAAGGTGGAAGAGGTGGCCCGGACCCTGGCCGGCACGGGTGAAGCCAGGGGCTGACGGCACGCCTCGCCCGTCCAGGTCCCGTACATTCCCGTCGGCCCGGAGATCCATCCATGATTCGGTAGGCGCGCATGGTGGTCGGATCCATCTCCTGGCAGCTCTCCCTCCCCGGATGCGGGTCGCTCAAGGAAAAGCGAGCCGTCGTCCGGTCTCTAAAGGACCGGCTTCGCCATCGATTCAACATCTCCGTCGCCGAGACGGCCCATCAGGACGTGCTCACCCGGGCGGAGCTGAGCGCCGCCGTGGTCTCGGCCGACGGTCGCTTCGTCGAATCGGTGCTCGACAAGCTCGACCACTTCGTGGAAACCGAGGCCCGGGCCGTGATCGTGGGCACCCGACGAGAGCTCTTCTGACCTCTTCTTCGAACCGCCGCGACGGAATCCCTTCTTCCTTCGCCCCCTCGGATTCATGACTTCCAGGCGACTCCAGCGGGTCAACGAGCAGCTCAAGCGTGAGATCTCCCGTATCCTGCGCCGGGACGTGCACGACCCCCGGGTGGGGCTGGTCCTGGTCACGGACGTGGAGACGTCGGGCGACCTCTCCGTGGCAAGCGTCTACGTTCGCCCGGCCGGCCAGGAGAAGGAGTGGGACGCCATGATGGAGGGACTGGAGGCGGCGGCTCCCTTCGTCCGGCGAGAGCTGGCCCAGGATCTCGAGATGCGAAAGGTTCCCGAGCTCCACTTCCGGGAAGACCACACTCTGGAAAAGGCCATGCGTATCGAAGAGATCCTGGACCGGGTCCTGGCGGAGGACTCCGGCCAGGAGTCGGACGACGACCGGGACGGGGAACCTGTCGAGGACCGGGACGAGAGCCGCGGCGGGGAGACCGACGGAGAGTCGAACGAGAACTCCGGCGGAGAGTCCGGCGCGGAAGCCGGCGAGGCCGCCGTCCGGGAGCCCGGGGAGGGGCCTCGTTGACCGAGCCGCTCCAGGTTCGATCCGGTGGGGTCCTCCCCGTGGACAAGCCGGTGGGACCCACATCCCACGCGATCGTCGCCCGTGCGAGGCGGGCGCTGGGGACCCGGAAGATCGGGCATTCGGGAACGCTGGATCCCTTCGCCAGCGGCCTGCTCCTTCTGTGCGTCGACGCGGCGACTCGACTCTCCGAGTATCTGACCGGGCTGGACAAGTCCTACCGAACCACCATGAGACTGGGGCAGCGGACCGATACCCTGGATCCCGAAGGCGAGATCGTGGAGGAGGACGAGGCCTGGAAGGCTCTGGACGCGAAGCGGGTCCAGGAGACCCTGGCCGGGTTCGTGGGAGAGATCCAGCAGGTCCCGCCCCAGTACTCGGCGAAGAAGATCGGAGGGGAGGCCATGCACCGGAAGGCCCGCCGGGGTGAGCGGGTGGAGCTCGAGCCGGTGACCCGCCGGATCGAAGCCATGGAGCTTCTGGAGGTCGACCTTCCCCGGGTTCGGTTCCGCATCCGGTGCTCCAGCGGAACCTACGTCCGGGCGCTGGCCCGCGACCTGGGGAAGGCCCTGGGGTCGTGCGCCCACCTCCTGGAGCTGCGGCGCACGGGCATCGGGGACTTCCGGGTGGAGGACGCGGTCTCCCTCGACGACCTCGACGATCCGGAATCGGTGCGTCGGTCGTGGATCTCACCCCGGGACGCCCTCGCCCACCTCCCGTCGGTGCGGGTGGGCGAGTCCGAGGCCCGGCGCCTGGCCCAGGGCCGGAGGGTGACCTGCCCGGTCGAGGGGACGTCGAATGGCGTCCCGGTGGCCGTCGAGTGGAATGGTGTCCTCGTGGCCGTCGGCGAACGGCGGGGTGCGGAGCTCGAGCCCCGGAAGGTGTTCGTCCGTGTCTGAGGAGCTCTTCACGGGTCCGCCGGGGCTTCCGGCCGACGGACGGGGAACGGTGGTCACCGTGGGGACCTTCGACGGGGTCCATCGGGGTCACCAGGCAGTCCTCCGGGAGGTGTGCCAGCGGGCCGACTCCACCGGAAGCCGCAGCGTCCTCCTGACCTTCCATCCCCATCCCCTTCGGATCGTCCGGCCCGAGGACGCGCCTTCCCTTCTGACGACCCCCCTGGAGAAGAAGGAGATCCTGGCCGAGACGGGGCTGGACTTCGCCGTCTTCCTCGCTTTCACTCCGGCCCTCTCCGACTTCGAGCCGGAGCGCTTCGTCCGGGAGGTCCTCGTCGATCGGGTGGGCGTGTCGGAGCTGGTCATCGGATATGATCATGGATTCGGGCGGGATCGCTCGGGGGGGATGGACACCCTCCGGCGTCTCGGGCAGGAGATGGGATTCGACGTCGACGTGGTCGAGCCCGTGACCACCGACGAGGACGCGGTCTCGTCCACCTCCATCCGGGAAGCGATCCTGGACGGAGACCTGGAAGCCGCCACCCGGCGGCTGGGACGGCCCTACTCGATGCGCGGGGTGGTCGTCCGCGGGGAAGGGAGGGGGCACGATCTGGGATTCCCCACGGCGAATCTGGAGGTCCTGGGTGGAGACAAGCTGGTCCCTCCGGCGGGGATCTATGCGGTTCGGGGAGTCCTCCGGGGCGGGAGCGTCGACGGTGCGCTGCACATCGGACCCCGCCCGACCTTCCGAGGTTCTCCGCCCACCGTCGAGCTTCATCTGATGGACTTCGAGGGTGATCTCTACGGAGAGATCGTCCGGGTCGATTTCGTGAAGCGCCTTCGGGAGGTTCGGCCCTTCGCCTCTGCCGGGGACCTGATCGAGCAGATGGGGGCCGACGTCGAGGAGGCCCGCCGGGTCCTGGCGGGCGGCGACCCGTGAAGCTTTCGACCCCGGAGGGGCGATCCCCTTGTACATGATCGGCGATTTCTCTACGCTTATGGGCTGGCAGATCGTCGAAACAGCAGTTGGCTTGCCGGCGATCGACGTTTTTTTCGACGGACGATTCGACGAGCTACGAGTCCGCAAAGACGAGTTCCAGGTCGTATCGCTTCCCTTGTAGCGTAGACTCTCGCGGAGGCAGCAAGAGCATCATGGCGTTGGACGAGAAGGAAAAGCAGAAGATCATCGAGAAGTACCAGCTGCACGAGAACGATCGGGGCAGCGCCCCGGTCCAGATCGCGCTCCTCACCGCCCGAATCAATCAGCTCCGGGAGCACTTCGACGATCACAGACAGGACCATCACAGCCGGCGTGGCCTGCTGCGGATGGTCGGGCGTCGACGGAAGCTCCTCGACTACTTGAGGCGGAAGGACGTGCAACAGTATCGGGATCTGCTCGAAGACCTCGGTCTTCGACACTAGACGAAGGACGAGCGGCGGCAGCCGGCGTTTCTGCCGCCGCTTTTTCGTGCCGGGGAGCCGAAGGGGTCGACCGGACACTTCCCCGGCCGCTGGAGCGGGACGGACGGCGACGCATTCGCCTCTCCGTCACCTCTCCGACGCGGCGGTCGTATCCACTCGGCCATTTCCGGCACGGGCACCACAGACGCTGATCGAGTACGCACGGATCTCCGGCCACGAGGCCGGGAGCCGTGCCGGACACATTCAATGGCAAAACGGATACGAAGAGAATGCCTACACGAATCGAGAGAGAATTCGCAGGACGTCCGCTGACCATCGAGGTCGGCCGGATGGCTCGCCTGGCGGCGGGAAACTGTTACGTCCAGTACGGTGAGACCGCGCTTCTGGCGGCTGCCACCGTTCAGGACTCCCCCACCCACCTCCCCTTCTTCCCCCTCACCATCGAGTACCGGGAGAAGATGTACGCCGCGGGGAAGATTCCCGGTGGCTTCTTCAAGAGGGAAGGGCGCCCGGGAGAGAACGAGGTGCTGGCCGCCCGGATGACGGACCGTCCGATCCGTCCCCTCTTCCCCGACGGATTCATGCACGAGACCCAGGTCGCGTGCTTCATCCTCTCGGCGGATCAGGAGAACAATGCCGACACCTGGGCCATGATGGGAGCCTCCATCTCCCTCTGCATGTCGAAGATCCCCTACAACACGCCCATGGCCACGGTCCGCATCGGCCGCATCCAGGGGAACTGGATCCTGAACCCCACCTTCGAGCAGCTGGAATACTCGGACGTGGAAATCGTGGTGGCCGGGTCCGAGGAGGCCCTCACGATGGTGGAGGGCGGCGCCGTGGAAGTGCCCGAGGAGGAGATCCTCGAGGGGCTCCAGGTGGCTCACACCGGCATCAAGGAGCTCATCGAGATCCAGAAGGAGATCCTGAAGGACCACCAGACGCCGGAGATGGACTGGACGCCCCAGGAGCCGGATCCCGAGCTGGCCGACAAGGTTCGCACCATGGCGGAGGAACGCGTGGCCGAGGCCCTGAAGCTGGCCGACAAGCAGGAGAGGCGTCAGGCCATGGCCGCGCTGGAGGAGGACATCATCTCACGGCTCCGCGACGAGGAGGACGACTGGTCCGAGCACGAGAGCGACGTGGACGACGTCCTGGAGAAGATCCAGAAGAAGAACATGCGCCGTCAGATCCTCGACGAGGGGACCCGGGCCGACGGCCGGGGGCTCGACGACGTGCGGCCCATCACGTGCGAGACGGGGGTCCTGCCCCGGACCCACGGGTCGGCCCTCTTCACCCGGGGCCAGACCCAGTCCCTCGGAGTCGTCACCCTCGGCACGTCCCGGGACGAGCAACGGATCGACAGCGTGGACACTGCCGAAGAGGTGTCCAAGTCGTTCATGCTCCACTACAACTTTCCGCCGTTCTGCGTGGGCGAGGCCAAGCCGTACCGGGGCACCTCCCGCCGGGAGCAGGGACACGGAAGCCTGGCGGAGCGGGCCGTCCAGCCCCTCCTGCCGCCGTACGACGAGTTCCCCTACACGATCCGGGTCGTGAGTGACATCCTCGAGTCCAACGGATCGTCGTCCATGGCCTCGGTCTGCTCGGCCTCCCTCTCCCTCATGGACGCCGGGGTCCCCCTCAAGGCCGCTTGCGCCGGCGTGGCCATGGGCCTGATCAAGGAAGGCGAGGACGTGGCCGTCCTCACCGACATCCTGGGTATGGAGGACTTCCTGGGCGACATGGACTTCAAGGTGGCCGGAACCCGGACCGGCGTGACCTCGATCCAGATGGACATCAAGATCGAGGGCCTCACCACGTCGATCCTGGAAGAGGCGCTCCGTCGAGCTCGGAATGCCCGGATGCGCATCCTCGACATCATGGACCAGACCCTGGACCGGCCCCGGGAGGAGCTCTCGGAGCACGCTCCCCGGATCATGAGCATCGAGATCAACCCCGAGAAGATCGGCGACATCATCGGGCCGAAGGGGAAGACGATCCGGGCCATCCAGGACGAGACGGGTGCCAAGATCGACATCGACGACTCGGGCATCGTGAAGATCGCCGCCGTGGACGGAGAGGGCGGCGCCCGGGCCCGGGAGATGATCGAGGCCATCGTCCAGGAGCCGGAGGTCGGCCGGGTGTACGAAGGACCGGTGAAGAACACGACGTCGTTCGGAGCCTTCATCGAGATCCTTCCCGGCACGGAAGGCCTGTGCCACATCTCCGAGCTGGAGGACGGCCACGTCGACAAGACGGAGGACGTCCTGAAGAAGGGCGACATCACTCGCGTGAAGCTCCTCTCCATCGACGAGAAGGGACGGCTGCGCCTCTCCCGGCGTGCCGCCATCGAGGACGAGGGAGCCGAGAAGGTCGAAGCCGTGGAAGCCGCGAGCCGGTAGTTGATCGAACCCACCCGGGGCGTTCTGGACGCCGACGCTCCTGCGGGAATGAAGGAGACCCGACTCTCCAACGGCCTTCGGGTCATCACCGAGGGGATGCCGTCCGTCCGTTCGGCCGCCGTCGGGATCTGGATCCGGCAGGGCTCGGCCCACGAGCCTCCCGAGGCGGAAGGGGCGAGCCACCTCCTCGAGCACCTGGTCTTCAAGGGCACGGAGCACCGCACGGCCCGTGAGATTGCCCGGGAGCTCGAGGGAATCGGCGGCTCCCTGGACGCCTACACGGGTCGCGAGCACACCAGCTATCAGGCCCGGATCCTGGACGAGCACGTACCCCTGGCGCTCGACGTCCTGGCCGATCTCATTCTCACCCCGCTCCTG
>JBKHJU010000103.1:0-6707 GCA_046537985.1 Longimicrobiales bacterium | reverse complement strand
CCGATCCTCGCGGCCGCCAAGGGCCGGGTGGTCACGGCTCGGTGGCAGTCGGGATACGGCGAGACCGTGGAGATCGACCACGGATTCGGATACGTGACCCGATACGGCCACGCCGACAAGATCCTGGTGCAGGAAGGTCAGGAGGTCGAGCGGGGCGAGGTCATCGCCCAGGTGGGCGAAACCGGAATCGCCACGGCCCCGAACCTCCACTACGAGGTCCTCGTGGGAGGACAGCCCATGAATCCCATGAACTACGTTCTCTCCGGCGGCGTGCCCTGAGCCTTCTCGCCGCCGGAGAGTCCGAAGCCCCTTCCCCTCGGTTCGGGTCCCCGCCGACGCAGAGCTTTCCACCCCCGCACCGCAGCCCCCACCCCCCGTCGATCGACCTGTACCGCGTCCCTATCGCCGGTCCAACCTTGAAACGGGTATCCGCAGGCACTACCTTCGGCCCACTCGATTGGAAAGTGTGACGGAGGAGACATGAAGCGAATCACAGCTCTTGCAGCCGTCCTGGGATCCCTCGCTCTGGCCGCGTGCCAGCCGGCGCAGGTCGTGGTCACGGCGGAGGCGGAAGGAACGGACCCGGAAACGGGCGAGAGGGTTCCACGGCCGCTGGCGGATATGGAAGTCAGCCTCCTCCCATACGACCGGGATGAGGTCTTCGATTCCCTGGAGGCCGCGTTCCCCGATCCCGAGCCGGCCATCCCCGATAGCCTCATCGAGGCCCGGGAGGATGTGGCCGAGGCCCAGACGGAGTGGCGACAGGCCGAGGCCCGCTGGAACACACTGCGGGACACCCTCCAGACCCTGAGCGCCGAGCTCGAGCAGTACAACCCGGCGGAGGACCGGTACCGGGAGCTCTTCAATATCTTCTCCGACCTCGAGGGTGAGCTCGCCGGCGTCGAGGAAGAGATGAACGAGGCCTTCGAACGCTTCGACAGCCTCCAGCAGGGGATCATCGCCCAGTCCGAGGACGTGGAGGCGAGTCGAGCCGACTGGGCCGACCAGGCCTTCGCCGACGCCGCCGCGGTGATCGAGGCCCGGATCGACGACGCGGGCGTGGAGCCCCGCGTCGACACGACCGACGCCAGCGGAACGATTACCTTCTCCGCACCTCCGGGAGAGTGGTGGGTATACACTCGCACGGAGCTTCCCTACTCGGAGCTCTACTGGAACGTTCCGGTGACGGTCGAGGGCGGCGAGACGACCGAAGTCAGGCTCTCGGAGGAGAACGCCGAGGAGCGTCCCAACCTGTAGGGAGCGGGCTCCTCCACGGATCGAAAGCCTGCACTCCGACTGACGGCCCGGGATCCCCGACCGGGGGGTCTCGGGCTGTTGTCGTCCCGGCACACGGAGCAATCCACATGCCCAGCAACGATCAACCGCATCCGTCCACCCCCACGTTGACGGTGGACGACGAGGGCATCGCCTGGATCGAGTTCGACGATCCCGACCGATCTCAGAACGTCCTCGCCGAGCCGGTGATGCGTCGTCTCGCTTCGGTGGTCGAGCAGGTGGTGGAGGGCTCGGCGCTGGGCGCCATCCGGGCCATGGTGGTCGTGAGCGGAAAGGAGGGCGGCTTCATCGCCGGCGCCGACGTCTCGGCCATCGAGGAGATCGAGGATCCGACCGAAGGAGAGAGGGCGTCCCGCCTCGGCCAGGCCATCTTCATGGAGGTGGAGGAGCTCGGCATTCCCACCGTAGCGGCCATCCACGGCACCTGCCTCGGAGGTGGGACCGAGCTGGCGCTGGCCTGTCGCTACCGGGTGGGCTCGGACTCGGACGATACCGAGATCGGCTTCCCCGAAGTGCAGCTCGGCATACTTCCCGCCTGGGGCGGCACGACGCGTCTTCCCCGCCTCATCGGGGTCCGCTCCGCCCTGGACATGCTCCTGACCGGAAAGAGAGCCTCCGCTTCGTCGGCCCGTCGAAAGGGCATCCTCGACGAGGTTCTGCCCGCCGAGAACTTCCGCCAAGAAGTGCGGAAGTTCGTGAGGGCGAGGATCGAGGGCCCCATCTCCACGGGAGCCGATCGAGGGGTGCTCGGCCGGCTCCTCGAGGACACGGCTCCGGGGCGCGCCCTCGTGATACGCATGGCCCGCAAGCGGGTCCTTTCCCGCACCGGCGGGCACTACCCGGCCCCCTTGAAGATCCTGGCGGTGGTCAAGGAATCCCTGGGGAAGCCGGTGGAGGACGCGTTGGCCCTGGAGGCGGCCGCCGCCGCCGAGCTCATCACCTCCTCGGTGTGCAAGAACCTCATCCACGTGTTCAACCTCCGCCAGGCGGCCCGGAGCCGCACCGGGGTGGAGCGGGAAGTGGAGCCCGGACCCGTGGAGGAGGTGGGAATCCTCGGAGCCGGTGTCATGGGGGGCGGCATCGCCCAGCTCATGGCCTACAACGAGATCCCCGTCCGAATGAAGGACATCGACCACGACGCCGTGGCCGGAGGGCTACGACACGCCCGTTCCCTCCTCGACAAGGCCGTCTCCGGGAAGAAACTCAGCCGCCGGGAGGCCGATCACCGGATGGAGCTGGTGTCGGGCGGGCTCGACTATTCCGGATTCGGGCGGGCCGACCTGGTGGTGGAGGCAGTGGTGGAGAAGATGGAGGTGAAGCAGCAGGTCCTGCGGGAGGCCGAAGGACGGGTTCCCGAGGAATGCGTTCTCACCTCCAACACCTCCTCCCTCTCCCTGGACGAGATGGCCGAGGCCCTCGAGCGCCCCGAACGCTTCGCCGGAATGCACTTCTTCAACCCGGTCCACAAGATGCCCCTGGTCGAGGTGGTCCGGGCCTCCAGGACCTCGGACGAGGCCGTGGCCACCGTCTACGGACTGGCCACCCGCCTGGGAAAGGTGCCCGTGGTGGTCCGGAAGGACGGTCCCGGGTTCCTCGTGAACCGGATCCTGGGACCCTATCTGAACGAGGCCGGGCACCTTCTGAGCGAGGGAGCCCGGGTGAAGGACGTCGACTCGGCCGCCGAGGCGTTCGGCATGCCGATGGGCCCCCTCCGCCTGGTGGACGAGGTGGGAATCGACATCGCCCGGCACGCCGGAGAGACCCTCCACGACGCCTTCGGCGAGCGGATGGAGCCGGCCCCGCCCCTGGTGGCCCTGGGGCGGACCGATCGGCTGGGGAAGAAGGGCGGCCTCGGATTCTACCGCTACGAAGACGGAAAAGAGAAGGGCGTCGACCCCGAGATCTACGACGTCCTCGGCGACGCCGTCCCCGAGGAGCGTATTCCTTTCGAGGAGAGGGAGATCCGGGCGCGTCTCGTCCTGGTGATGATCAGTGAAGCGGCCCGAATCCTGGAAGAGGGCGTCGTGGAGCGAGCCGGGGACGTGGACCTGGGGATGATCATGGGCACCGGCTTTCCTCCCTTCCGCGGCGGGCTCCTCCGGTATGCGGACCAGATCCACCCCCGAAGCCTGGTGGCCCGCATGCAGGAATATCGGGAGAAGCTGGGAGTGCGCTTCGAGCCGGCCCCCCTCCTGGTTCGGCTCGCGCGGGAGGACCGGGAGTTCTACCAGGAGCTTCCGTGAGCGGAGGGTCGCAATCGACGTCGGACTCCGACTCCCCCGATTCGAGCGGACGGAGGCACGCGGAAGCAGGCGGGCGCGCCGTCGCCGGCATCGTGCCGGCCGCCGGCCTCTCCACCCGGATGGGCAGCTCCAAGCCCCTCCTGGATGCCGGAGGACTGGCGTTCGTCGAGCGGGTCGTGGCGGCTCTCGACGGAGGAGGATGCGCTCCGGTTCTGGTCGTGGTCCGCAACCCCGGCAGCCCCGAAGCGGCCTTGGCCCGGGAAGCCGGGGCGAGGGTCGTGGTGAATCCGGACCCCTCCGACGGCCCCATCTCCTCTCTTCGGGCCGCCCTCCGCAGCCTCGGCGTCCCGCGAGACGAGGAAGGAATCGGGCACGAGGAGGGGGCGAGAGCGGAACAGGCCACCAGAGTGGGGGGGGAGCGGATCGCGGGCTGTGTCTTCTGTCCGGTGGATCACCCCCGGGTCGACGCGAAGACGGTTGCGCGACTCCTGGACGCATTTCGGCGGTCCGACGCACCCATCACGGTTCCGGTGTACGAGTCGAGGAGAGGACACCCGGTCATCTTTCGCGAGGCCCTCTTCCTCGAGCTCCTCGAGGAAGAGCTTTCCGAGGGAGCCAGAACGGTGATCCGCCGTCATGACGACCGGGTCCTGGAGGTGAATGTCGACGACGTGGGGGTCCTGGTGGACATCGACACGCCCGGTGAGTACCGGGAGCACTATCCCGGCGATTATCGAGAGAGGTTCGAGGACGGATGAGTCATGACGGCTGACGTGCGCTCACCCCGAAGCCGCGGGAACGGACCCGGGGCGGGCTCAGAGGCGACACCCCTGGACGCTCCCACGGCGGCCGCTGGCGTCCTGGAGGCCGTGCACGGGGGAGAGAGCGTGGCCCTTCTCGTCGTCGTTCACGATCCCACCGGCGACCGCCGGGGGCATCGTGTCCTCGTCTCCCACACCTGGGCTCGAGGGACCCTGGGCTCCCCCGAAGCGGACCGAGCGGCCCACACCGTGGCCCGCCGGGCGCTGGAGGGAGAGGGAGCCGAGGAGGGGATGGTGGAGCTGGACATGGACGAGGACGAGCCCCTGGGGGTCTACATGGAGATCCACCACCCGCAGCCCGAGTTCGTGGTGGTGGGCGCGGGCCATATCGCTCAGCCCCTGGCGACCCTGGGATCGATTCTCGGCTGCCGGGTCTTCGTCCTGGACGACCGACCCGAATTCGCGACCCGGGAGCGATTTCCCGAAGCCGAGCGGGTGGTGAAAGTGAGCTTCGACGATCCATTCAGCGAGGTGCCGATCCGCCGACACTCCCACCTCGTGCTGGTGACCCGGGGCCACAAGTACGACTACGAGTGTCTTCGGCGCGTATTGAGAGAGGACCCCCTCCCCGCCTACATCGGTATGATCGGAAGCCGGAGACGGGTCCGGGCCACCTGGGCCCAGCTCATGGAAGAGGGAATTCCCCGGGAGCGGATCGCCCGGGTGCGAGCCCCCGTCGGGCTGGACCTGGGCGCCGAGACCCCGGGCGAGATCGCCGTCGCGGTCGCCGCCGAGATCGTCGAGATGTGGCGCGGCGGGACCGGCAAGCCCCTCCGGGAAGAGGAGCGGGTGCTGGAGCGCTTCTTCGAGAGCGGGAAGGACGAGGGCCCCGGCCGGGCCGAACATACGAAGTCCACGAACGAAGTCGGCCGCGCCGACGAAGAACACGAGGTGAAGACGCCATGATCCGACAGGAAGACCAGGAGCTCTACGAGGCGGTCGTGCGGGCCAGCAAGGAAGGACGGACCTGCGCCCTGGCCACCATCGTCTCCAGCAAGGGCTCCACGCCCCGAAAGGTCGGCGCCAAGATGCTGGTGGAGCCGGATCGGGGCCTCGTGGGCACGGTGGGAGGCGGCTGCGGAGAAGGCGAGGTCATCGAGGCCGCCCGCGAGGTCCTGGAAACGGGGGAGCCGAGGATGGTGCGGGTCGACCTGACCGAGCACTTCCTGACCTGGAGCCCGGCGGTCTGTGGCGGCATCATGGACGTATTCGTGGAAGCCGTGGAGCCGTCCCTGGAGCTGGGTCTCGAGGAAGGAGCCCTCGAGACCGCTTGAGCCCCCGGGTCGACATCCGCTACCGCCGTCCTCCCGACGACGAGCGGGTCTATACCCAGGAGCTCCTCCTGGACCGGGAGGACGTCCGGGTGACCTTCGCCCCCGACGCCCACTTCGAATCTCCCCTGGTCATCCACGACGAGGTCGTCCTGGAGTCGGGCTCCGACGTCGTCTGGTTCACCTTTCCCGGGCGGTGGCACGACGTCGGGCGATTCCACCGTCGTGACACGACGTTCACCGGTATCTACGCCAACATCCTGACGCCGCCGATCTTCACGATGGCGTACGGCGAAGGGACCTCCGACCACGTTGCCGGGGTGGATCCGGAAGCCGACCGGGAGAGCGAAGGGACGACGCGCGTCGTGGAAGTATGGACGACCACGGACCTCTTCCTCGACGTCTGGCTCCCGACCGACGGCGGCCTCTTCGTCCTGGACCGGGAGCAGCTCGTCGAGGCCGTCGAGAAGGGGTGGGTGTCACCGGTGCTCGCCGAGCGGGCCCGGGAGGAAGTAGCCCGGATCGAGGAGGCCCACGGCGCGGGTCGCTGGCCGCCGCCGGTCGTGGAAGAGTGGACGCTGGAGCGGGCCCGGGAGGTGGCTAGCCTCCCTCGTCCTCGACGACGATAGCCGAGCAGAGGCGCTCCAGATCGACGTGGATCCGCTTCAGGACGGACCGTTCCTCACGGAGACAGTCGATGAGTCGCTCGTACTCTCCGAGGACCGACGCCGGAATCGTCACCACCTCGTGATGGAAGGATCCCTCGTCGGCGAAGAGGAGCCGGACCTTCACGGAAGGCTCGCTCACTGTCCTCCGCCCGAGCCACCGTCCTGACCACCGTCGCTCCCGTCCACCTCTCCGGTGCCCGCCTCGCCGTCCTGGGCATCCTGGTCCTCGATGGCTTCATCAACGGCCTCCCGGATGGAGTCGAAGTCGTTGCTCATGAGACGATTCGCCATCCCCCGACCCTCGCTCACCATGACGGTGGGCGTCCCGCTGACTCCCAGGACCTCGCCCAGGCGCATGTTGGCCGTGACGGTCCTGGCGTGCATGTCGCTCCTCAGGCAGCCCTCGAA
>JBKHJU010000102.1:0-6709 GCA_046537985.1 Longimicrobiales bacterium | reverse complement strand
GAATTACGGTTCCAATGATATCGAGTCTCCGTGCCCCGCCGAAACGCCTTCCGACGCCCCGGGCCCGGATTCGGATGGCCGTCGGCCCGACTGTTCCGACTTCCTCGACCCTCCGGGATCGCACGCCCGGCGGTTCTCCCCGGATCGTCCTGGCCGTGGCTCTCCTCGTCGGTCCCGTCCTCGGCGCCGGTGCGGGACCGCTCGGACCGGCCGCCGAGCTCTCGGCCCAGGTGATCCCACCCCCTCTCGCCGCCGGTGAGGCCTCGGCGCCGTCGCCCCCACCAGCGCTGGATCCGGAAATTCTCGAGATGGTGGGCGGGGTCTCCCCGGATCGCCTGGAGGGGGACATTCGCACCCTCGCCGGCTTCGGCACCCGGAACACCCTCTCCGACACCCTTTCGGACGAGCGGGGGATCGGCGCCGCTCGTCGCTGGATCAAGGCGGAGCTGGACCGGATCTCGGAGGCTTGCGGCGGCTGCCTGGAGGTTTCCTACCAGAGGAGCCTGGTGGAGGGAGACCCGGACGGCCGGATCCAGGAGGACACCTGGGTGGTGAACGTGGTGGCCGTTCTCAGGGGGACCCGCTATCCGGACCGTTACGTGATCATGACGGGGGACATCGACTCCCGCGCGTCCGACGGCACGGACGGCGAGGTGGACGCGCCGGGCGCCAATGACAACGCCACGGGCATGGCGGGGGCCATCGAGGCGGCGCGGATCCTTTCCGGGTACGAGTTTCCCACGAGCGTCGTGCTCGCCGGCCTCTCGGGAGAGGAGCAGGGGCTGTACGGGGGTGCCCACATGGCTCGGGTGGCCCGGGAAGAGGGTTGGGAGGTGGTCGGAGTCTTCAACAACGACATGATCGGGAACATCGAGGGGATCGACGGCGTGGTCGACAACACCATCTTCCGGGTGTTCTCCCAGCCCGAGCCGGTACCCGTCGACGGGGAGGAGGCGCTCACCGCGTCCCGATTCCAGCGATTCTACGGAGGAGAGGTGGACGGCCCCTCGCGCCAGCTCGCTCGCTACGTCGACCGTGTCACCGACCTCTATATCAGGAATCTGGACGCCATGATGATCTACCGCCTGGACCGGTTCGGTCGGGGCGGTCACCACAGGCCCTTCAACGACGCCGGCTTTCCCGGGGTGCGGATCATGGAGGCCCACGAGCACTACCATCGGCAGCACCAGGACGTCCGCACGGAGGACGGGATCGAGTACGGTGACGTGATCGAGGGAGTCGACTTCGACTTCACCGGGAAGATGACGGCGGTCAACGTGGCGACCCTGGCGGCCCTCGCTTCGGCTCCGCCGGCGCCGGAGGACGTCCGGATCGGCGGCGCCGTCAGCCCCCACACCACCCTGGCGTGGACGGGCTCCGACGATCCCGATCTCGCCGGCTACAGGATCTACTGGAGGACGACGACCGCCCCTCAGTGGGAGCACTCCGTCTTCGTGGGGGGACGCGGCGACGGCGCCGTCGAGGTGGAGGAGGACACCCTCTCCTATACCGTGGAGAACGTCGTCATCGACAACTACCTGTTCGGGGTGGCGGCCGTGGGGCTGGACGGAAACGAGAGTCCGGTGGTCTTCCCCTCGGGATTGCTGCGGTAGGAGCCGGCTGCCGGTCGCCGACCCGTTACTTGCCGGTGGAGCCGGTCCCCTCCTCCACGCCGAGGGCGTCTCGGACGATCCGCTCCTGCTCGGCCTTGTGCTCCCAGCTCTTGCCCACGGCGGGGCTGGCACGCTCCGGGCGGGATACGTGGCGGAGGGGAAGGCTGCGGGGCACGGCGCCGCGGAGGCGGGGGCCCACGTAGGAGAGGGCGCCCATGTTCATGGGCTCCTCCTGGGCCCAGAGCACCTCTTCCAGATCCGGGTAGGACGTCACCAGCTCGTGGATTCGCTCCCCCGGGAAGGGGTAGAGCTCCTCGATCCGGCCGAGGGCCACGTGTGCCGCCTCCTCCCTGAGGTCGGTCTCCAAAAGGTCATAGTAGACCTTCCCCGAGCAGAAGACCATCCGGGTGACTCCCTCCTTGCCGTTCGACTTCTGGGGGTCGTCCAGGACCTCCTGGAAGCGACTCTCCGCGAGCTTCCGGACCGGAGAGCGCGCGAGGGGGTGTCGGAGGAGGCTCTTCGGCGTCATGACGATGAGGGGCCGCTCTGGCTTCGCGTGAGCCTGCCGCCGGAGTAGATGGAAGTACTGGGCGGGTGTCGTGGGGTAGGCCACCCGCATGTTGTCCTCGGCGCAGAGCTGGAGGAAGCGTTCCAATCGGGCGCTGGAGTGCTCCGGCCCCTGTCCCTCGTATCCATGGGGAAGCAGGAGGGTGAGGCGAGCGAATTGATTCCACTTCGCCCGGCCGGCGGCGATGAACTGGTCGATGATGACCTGGGCCACGTTCACGAAGTCGCCGAACTGGGCCTCCCAGAGGACCATGTCCCGGTCCGCCCCCACTTCGTACCCGTATTCGAAGCCCAGAACCGCCGTCTCGGTCAGCGGTGAGTTGTAGATCTCGAAGCGGGCGTCTCCGGCGTTCTCGAGGGGAATCGTCTTCTCGCCGGCCTTCACGTCGTGCAGCACCAGGTGCCGCTGGCTGAACGTCCCTCGCTCGGAGTCCTGTCCGGTGAGCCGCACCGGGACGCCCTCGCGAAGGAGGGACCCGAAGGCCAGGGTCTCGGCGTGGGCCCAGTCCAGCTCCGTGTCGGGCTGGAAGGTCTCGATCCGATCCTCGAAGCTTCGGGCCAGCTTCGGATGGACGTTGAAGCCCTCGGGGAACGACAGGGCGATCTGGTTGATCTCGGCGAGGGTGTCGAACTCGACGGCCGACTCCACCTCGGGACTCTCGGCATCCGGCGGCGGAGGAGGCGCCCCATTTTCAGGCTCCTCCTCCTCCATCTCGTCCCGGACGGAGTCCTGGGCCGAGCGAAGCTCCGCGGCGACCTCGTCGGCCATTCCGCGGGCTTCGTCTTCGTCCACCACTCCGTCTTGCTCCAGCTTCTCCTTCCACCGGGTCCGGACCGTGGGGTGCTCTTCGATCTGCTGGTAGAGGACGGGTTGGGTGTACGCCGGCTCGTCCCCCTCGTTGTGCCCGTGACGGCGGTAACCCACCAGGTCCAGGACGATGTCCGAGCGGTACTTCTTGCGGTAGGCGAGAGCCGTCCGCATGGCGGAGACGCACGCCACCGGCTCATCGGCGTTCACCCGGATGATGGGAATGTCGTAGCCCTTGGCCAGGTCGCTGGCGTGGTGGGTCGAGCGAGCGTCCTGGGGGCGGGTGGTGAAGCCGATCTGGTTGTTCACGATCAGGTGGATCGTTCCGCCCGTGGTGTACCCTTCGAGCTTGGCCAGATTCAGCGTCTCCGCCACGATGCCCTCGGCGGCGAAGGCTGCGTCCCCGTGGATCAGGAGGGGCACGACCGCCTGCGTATCCTGTGTGGCGTCCCGTCCATCCCCGTCGAACTGCATCACCCGGGCCATCCCCTCGACCACGGGGTTCACGAACTCGAGGTGGCTCGGATTGGGGGCGAGGGTGACGCGGACCTCGTCTCCGTCGGGGATCTGGTAGGTACCGGAAGCCCCGTGATGGTACTTCACGTCGCCGGTGCCGGGATCGGGCACCGTGAGCTGGCCCTTCTTGACCGAGCCGCCCTCGAACTCCCGGATCACGTCCTTGTAGGGGATTCCCACGATGTGGGCGAGCACGTTCAGGCGTCCCCGGTGGGCCATGCCCATGACGATCTCCCGGGCGCCGTCGACCCTGGCCTCCCGGATCGCCACGTCGAGCATGGGCACCAGCATGTCGTTCCCCTCGATGGAGAACCGCTTCTGGCCCAGGTAGGCTCGGTGGAGGAATTGCTCGAGCCCTTCCACCTGGGTCAGACGATGGAGAAGCCAGCGGGCCTCGTCGGTGTCCAGCGCGTCGACCTGGCTCTCGTTCTCCAGATGATGCCAGAACCACCGCACCTCCTCGGGGTTCTGGAGATGCTCGAACTCGTAACCGATCGGGCCCGAGTAGATCTCTCGGAGCCGCCGTACGGTGTCGGCCACCGACTCGTCCCGGCCCGTGTCCACGACGGCCGAGGCCGGGACCCGATCCAGCGCTTCCATGGAGAGGCCGAAGAAGGACGGATCGAGCTGGGGATGACCCGGCGGCTCGGAGCCCAGGGGGTCGATCCGGGCCAGGCGATGGCCCTGTTCCCGGAACGCCTGGATGAGGGAGGTGGCCCGGGCGACGACCGACAGTAGCTCGTGTCCGAGGACCTCCTCGCCCTCCTCCGTCGGCGCCATTCCGGCCCGTGCGAGCGCTCCGGCGGCGCCGTTGGTGCCGAGTCCCTCGGGAGGGAGAAGCCCGGCCTGGAGAGGTGCGGTTCCCTGGGAGAAGAAGCGTCGCCACTCCTCGGGGACGGATGCGGGGTTCCGGGCGTAGTCTTCGTAGAGGGCCTGGACGTAGCCCGCGTTGAGGCTGTCGAAGGGGGTCTTCGTCATCGTCCTTCGAGGGTGTGTGCGACACCGTTCATCGAACCGGTCGCTCTGGCAGGCCGCTGAAGGAGCGCGGTCGCACCCCACTTCTCTCTGCGTCCCGCCGGCCGTCGGATCGCGAATCCCCTTTACCCGATCCCGGCTGCCGCGGGACGGCACTCCGCCTCCCGCTTCGCACGGCCGCATAAACCTATGGATTTTCCGGTGAGAAGCGAGGGGGTGGGCGAGACCCGTCGCGGAGAGGCGCGTGCGTGCGTCTCCAGGACGTCTCTCCTGTTCCTCGGGACGAAGTCACGGGGAGCCCCTGGGGGTCGCGTACTTCGACGCCCACCGGGTTGGCACCATGCAGGAGGTGGTGATGGTGGTGGTCTCGCCCGAGGGGGTCATCGATCGGGTGGAGGTTCTCCGCTTTGCGGAGCCCCCCGAGTCCATGGCCTCCGAAGCGTGGATCGATCAGCTCGAGGGGCGGACCCTCGAGCCGGATCTTCAGGTGGGTCGGGACATCATCAACATGACCGGCGCCACCCTCACGTCCGGGGCCCTGACCCGGGCGTCCAGGCGCATCCTGGCCATCGATCAACTGGTGTGCCCATTCGACGACGGTGGAGGGGGCGGCGGGTGAGCAAGCTCGAGAAGTGGTCGGTCTGGATCACCTCGCTCCTCACGGGCGTCACCGGGATCGGCTATCTCTGGACCAAGCATTTCGTCGAGTCGAGCGATCCCTTCGCCCGTGGTGAACCATCCCCTCGAGCCCTGCGAGCTTTCGGCGGTGGAGGCGGATCGACCGGGTGTCCGTGGATCCCCGAGCCGCTGATTCGTCCTCCTTCCCGCGCTTCCCCCCGGGCGATCCCTTTCCCCGCCCCGGCCCTTCGGGCCATCTTCCTCGGTGGATCGGGGAGCGCGGGATCCCGCGTATCGACCCGTCGCTTTTCTCGTCACACCCATCCAGAACTCTCCGGGACGGCCTGATTTCCGTGCGAATCATCGAGGAGGAGCCGGTTCCGGGGCGGATTCCCCTCTTCCGGCATCCGGAGTGGGAAGAGCGCTTTCCCTGGCTGGCCCAGGGCGTGACCGGACGAGGGCCGGAGGATGGCGAGCCATTCGACCTGGGCTTCTTCGGAGAGACCGGGGAAGGGGAGGCCGTCTGGCGGCGCTGGTGCTCCCTGGCCGTGGTGACCGGCGCGCGCCGGGTGGTGCATGGCGCCCAGCTCCACGGGCCAGTGGTCCGGGTGGACGAGGGAGGTCCGCCGGGAATCCACATTTGCTGGGAGGCGGACGGCCACGTGAGCTCGACGCCTGGGGTTCTGCTGGCCGTGAGCCTTGCCGACTGCGTGCCGGTCTACCTGGTCCACCCGGAAAGGAGGGTGGTCTGCCTGATGCACGCCGGGTGGCGGGGCAACGCCGCCGGAATCCTGGAGCGGGGCGCGGAGACGCTGCGGGACCGCCTGGGAATCTCCGTGGCGGATCTGATCTTCCATGCGGGTCCGTCGATCTGCGGAGAGTGTTACGAGGTGGGCCCCGAGGTCCACGAGGCCCTGGGGATGGAGCCGCCGACGGATCCGACTCCGGCGGACCTGCGGCGCCGGCTCGCGGACGGAGCCCGCCAGCTCGGCGTTCCCCTCGGAGAGATCACGATCTCGAGTCGATGCACCCTTTGCGGGCCTCGGAAATTCTTCTCTCATCGACGGGGGGACGAGAGCCGGCAGGTCGGGTTTCTGGGGATCCGGGAACGGGATCGGGAAAGATGACTTCCGACTCACAGAGCGCCTCGGGCCCCTCGGACGAGTCGGGTGGCTCCGCCGGACCGCCTCCGCCCGTCTTCGCCGGCCTCTGCGCCACCTGTCGCCATATGCGGCCCGTCCGCTCCCGGAGCGGCTCTCTCTTCCGCCTCTGCCGCCTGTCTCGGGAAAGCCACCGCTTTCCCCGGTATCCGAAGCTGCCGGTCCTCCGGTGTCCCGGGTACGTCGAGGCCGACCGCGAAAGGGAGGACCCGGACGTCCCGACCGAGGGCGCCGGGAGCGGCTCCGGGCGCGGCCGCGGGACGGCGTCCGGGGGTGATGCGGGCCCCGATTCGGAACCACCGGCGGGTACGGTAGATTCAGAAGGGGTGAGACCGGGGATCGATTCGGTCTCCTCCCGTGCTTCCGCTTCCACCTGTTCTTTCAGGTCTACGCCCACCCTTCCCATTCCCCGGTCGCGCTGAGAATGTCCGAGCCGCTCGCCATCGCCATTC
>JBKHJU010000101.1:0-6789 GCA_046537985.1 Longimicrobiales bacterium | reverse complement strand
TCAGTAACGGTCGAATCACAAGCGTCCTCTTACCCAACGGTCCGTGGCCTGGAGCGTGGCAAGGATGACCGAACGCTCGATCACGTCGTCGTAGGGGGCCGCTCCTGACAGCCGTTTCACGTCGCGGCCGTGGATAGCATGCACGCCGACGAGGACGTAGGAACGATCGAAGGCCTCCACGATCTTTACGCCGTCGAGGGCGAGGGCAGCGCCCTCCCGACTCTTTTCGTCGCTGTCCGGATCGAGGATGCCTTCCAGCCCCTGAAGGACGGCGTTGGCCAGGATCTCCAGCCGACTCCTCGGCAGGTCGGTACCCGCGGCTTCTCCCAGGAACCGCTCTCCCTTCCACTCGATCTTCACCCGGGCCCGAAGACGATGGGGATTTTCGTTTTCGAACTCGTGACCCAGGAACAGCACCCGGGTCTCGCCGTAATCGTATCCGGCTCGCACGGAGCTCTGCCCGTTTCCGACGGGCGTCTCCGCGCTCGTCTGGGCCACCGATATCTTCCGGTGATCGACATTGATGCCGAGCTGCGCCAGGAGGGCGGACTCGACGTTTCGGACCGTCTGCTTCGCCGACACGTCGTGGGTCGTGAGGACGTGAATCTCCACGATGTCGCCCGACGCGTCCGTCACGAGCCGGGCCGACACGACCCCGGTGAGAGAGTTCAGTAGCCGCTCGGCATCTTTCAAAGCCCAACCTCCATTTTCGGCCTCCAGGAGGCGCCCTTCCACGCGCACGCCCATCAGTCGGCCGACTTCTCTTCAGAAACGATTTCTGGATGCGTCTCGGTCGCGGTCGAGTGCACCGGCATCTCCCGCATCGATGATTCGGAGCCGGGTGGGGCAGGCCTCCCCACTTCCGTCCCGTCCGTCAATCTTGAACGTCACCGCCCGTTTGGAAAGCGACTGCACCTTCCAGCGGCGTCCCCGGCGACGGTCGCGCTTCCATCCCTACGGCTTCTGGACTTCCCGCCGAAGGGCAGATACACTTGCCGGCGTTCGAGACCCATCCCACCGATCCCTCTCCCCATGCGAACCCTGGGAATCCAGCGCCTGCGGTTCCTGGTGACCGCCATCGCGATTCTGGGCGGAGCCGTGGCACCACGGCCGGTGACGGGCCAGGAGCCGGTCGATCCCATCCCGGGTGAGGCCTTCGTGCAACCGGGCGACCGACTCGAGATCGCCATGTTCACGGCGGCCGGGGAGCGGCTGCCGGAGGTGAGCGGCACGCGTATCGTGGATCGCAGCGGCCGGATCTTCCTCCCGTATGTCGGGAGCGTGGAGGTCGAAGACCGCAACGTGGGCGAGATTCGGGAGTCTCTGGCCGAGCGGTACGCCAGCTTCTATTCGGATCCCGTCATCGACGTGGAAGCCGAGATCCGGGTGAACGTGACCGGAGCGGTTCGACAGCCGGGAAACTACTTCGTCTCGCCGACGTCCACCATCATCGACGCGCTGGCCACGGCCGGGGGATCGAGCCCCGAGGTCGACATCGGCGGATTCGGCGGGGCCGCCGACCTTTCCCGGGTTCGCCTCGTGCGCACCGGTGACAGCCGAGTCCTGGACCTCCGGCCCGACGTGGCCGATCCCGAGGTGCTCCAGCTCCTGGTCCAGTCCGGAGACTGGCTCCACGTTCCGCCTCAGCCCACCTCCCAGTGGCGGTCCGACCTTCAGCTCCTGAGCGGCGTCTTCTCCGTCGCCGGGTCCATCGCGGCTCTCGTCATTCTCATCGGCGGCTGAGCTGGACCGAAAGTCCTTTCGGGTCCCGGACTGACATGGAGGGGCCCCGCTCCCGGGGTAGCTTCGGAGATGGATCACCACACCGGGAGATGGATCGATGACCGCACCGCGCGCGCCCGACGACTCGTCGCCTCCGAGCCTCCTCCGCCCCCGTCGCCACGTCGGTCGCTCGTCGAAGCACCCCTTCTTCGATGAAGGACCCGATCGAGGAACTCTTCTCCATTCGGGACTCCCCCGACTCATGGACGAACGCTCGGATCCGAATTTCCGGGCGATCTATGGCCTTCTGGCCCGGCGATCCGGGGCCCTGGACGCCGCCGTATCCAGAATTCGCCTCTCGGGAATGGACCTTCGCCCGGAGGAGCTTCGGAGACTGGGACGGATCCGGGTGCTGCTCACGGAGGTCAACGCCCTCACGCTCCGCTCCGAGGCCGAAGCCTCTCTGGCGGACCGGGAGAAAGCGGGCAACCTGACCAACCTCCTGGAGATGATGGAATCCGGCGTGATCGAGGTCCGGTCGGCACCTCTGGGGGGATGGGCCCCGGATTTCTCGGTGTTCCGGCGGAATGGCCATCCCTGGATGGTCCTCGTGGGCCTCCACTGGTTCGCCCGACCCTACCCTCACGGGGGCCCGGCACTCGCCTCGCTCCACGGACCGGAAGCCGCGGCCCGCACCGGCCGGAGATTCGAAGGGCTGTGGCGGGCCGCCCACGACATTGGCCCGGCCATTCTTCACATCCTCCACGAGGCCCAGGCTCGATCCGGCCATCGCCAACAGGAAGGTTCGGCATCGGGGAGCCGAAATCTCGGAAGCGGAGATCCCGATTGCAGCAGTCTCGACCCGACATCATCCACGCATCGGCCCGCATCGCAACGATTCGAATCGTCTTGACGCTCGCTGGCGAGATCCGGTAGCTTTCTCGCCTCCGCAGCCGGGTCTTCGGGCTCGCTGCGGACCGTGATCCCGGGTAGCTCAGTTGGTAGAGCAGGTGGCTGTTAACCACCGCGTCCACGGTTCGAGTCCGTGCCCGGGAGCTGAACCGCCCTCAGGGCCTCGGAAGTCACCGGGGTTTTGAGGGCGGTGATGATTTCGGTCGTGATTTCCGTGCCCATTGCGGGCCTCCGTCCCACCGGTTTCTGCTGTCCCCCCGTCCGGCCGTCCCGCCTTCCGGCCATCCCGCCTTCCAGCAGTTCGACCATCAGCCACAATGGCTACCCGAGTCGAGCCGTCGCGGAAGACGAGGCGGCATGAATCAGGAGCTTCGATCCATCAAGCTGGACGGAGCCCCGGACGACAGCGAAGTTGATCGGATCTTCATCCCATGTTCGATCCACCTACCCGGCGGCCTCGCAGCGACTCTCGACCGTTGACCATCCCCATAGCCTCCCACCTCGCCCCTCTGGCCGCATCGGTGAGCCATGAGGTCGTGCGCTTTTGGGACATCCCGGAAGACCGGATGTCGTGGTACGGGAACGTCGCGGCATACCTGGGCACCGACCCTGATGACCAGCCCCGGACCCAGGAGGCCTTCCTCGGGCGGATCCATCCCGATCATCGGGAGAGGGTGTGTCAACGGTTCCTCCACTGGCTGGAGTCCGACGGCGACACCTGGTCCGTCGAGTTCGCCTTCTACAATCGCAGCGGTGAGTGGATCGACGTCCACGAGGAAGGCCGCCTCATTCGGGACGAGGATGGCGGGCCGAAGGCCGTGGTGGCTTCCCTTCTGGACGTCGGTCGACGGGGCTCATCCGGCGCGAAGGACCGGGAGGATCGCGAAGATCGCGGGGTCCGGGAGCACGACATCTATCGGGCCTTGGCCGAACACGCATCGGACATCATCACCGTCATGCTGCCCGACGGAGAGATCCGGTACGAAAGCCCCTCGGTGGAACGGGTTCTCGGATACGATCCCGAGGAGCTCGTCGGACGAAACGCCTTCGAGCTCATCCACTCCGAGGACCGCGAGCAGGTTCGTCGGGCCTGGGAGGCACGACCGGGTGAGGTGGGATTCGTGAACATGGTGGAGTACCGGTGCCGCCACGCCGACGGGTCGTGGCGTTACCTGGAATCGAGCGGCCGCCGACCGCCGGAGGGCTCGGAATTCGAGGGAGTGCTCGTCCACAGCCGCGACGTCACCGAGCGAAAGGAGCTGGAGGAGCGGCTCCAGGAGACCCGGCGGATGGAGACGGTGAGTCGGCTGGTGAGCGGCATCGCACACGACTTCAACAACCTTCTCACCGTCATCACCTGCGACACGGACATCCTCCTCCATGATCTGGACGAAGACGACCCTCGAAGAGCGGAGGTCACGGAGATCCGGGACGCGGCCGAGAGAGCGGGTCGGCTGACCCACGACCTCCTCGCCTTCGCTCGTCAGGAGAGCCTGCGGCTCCGGGAGATCGATCTGGTCCGTGCCTTCCGGGACCTCACGCCGATGGTGAGCGAGGAGCTGGGGGAGGAGGTGGATTTCGAGCTGGAGGCGAACTGTGATGAAGCTTGGGTTCGGGTCGATCCCGCCCTGGCTCGGCAGGTTCTCTTCGAACTCGTTTCCAACGCCAGGGACGCCATGCCGGAAGGCGGCACCTTCCGGATCGAGGTGCGGTGTGTGCGGATCGAGCGGGGCGATCCCGTGACGAGGCGCGGGATTCAACCCGGAAGCTGGATCGCCGTCTCCTATGCGGACACGGGGGAAGGCATGTCGGAGGACGCGCGCCGTCGTGTGTTCGAGCCGTTCTTCTCGACCAAGGAACGAAGCTCCGGCCTGGGCCTGTCCAGCGTGCACGGGCTCGTCAAGCAGAGCGAGGGCGAGGTGTGGATCGAGAGTGCGCCCGGGAAGGGGACGACGGTATGGACCTACCTGCCGGATGTCGGGAGGCCTCCCGGCTACACTCCCCCGAGCGAAGGCCCCGAGACCGAAGGGTCGAAAGGCCCGACCGGCTGACCCCGCATCACCTCCGCGCCCGCGGAGCCGCACTTCACTCCTGCTCTACAACGGCCCTTCGCTTCCCATGGCCCATCGGCCCCGCATCACTCGTGACCGCGGACGGGCCGCGGCTCGTAGGGCTCTTCCAGGAGCTCGATCTCGTCGTCGGTGAGCTCCACGTCCACCGCACCGATCGCGTCCTCCAGGTGCTCCAACTTCGTGGCGCCCACGATGGGAGCCGTGACCGCCGGCTGGTGGAGGAGCCACGCCAGGGCCACCTGGGCGCGTGAGATGCCCCGGTTCTCCGCCACCTGCCCCACCCGCTCGATGATGACATCGGACTGGGGGTCGTCGTAGAGCTGAGGGGAGTACGAATCCTCTTCTCCTCGCTCGGTGGCCTCTTTCTCGGATGGGGGGCGGGCCAGCCATCCGCGGGCCAGGGGGCTCCAGGGAATCACGCCGATGCCCTCCTCCTCACACAGGCGCAGCATCTCCCGCTCCTCCTCCCGGTAGAGGAGGTTGTAGTGGTTCTGCATCGAGACGAAGCGCGTCCAGCCGTTCAGGTCGGCGGCATGGAGCGCCTTGGCGAGCTGGTAGGCGTGCATGCTGGAGGCGCCGATATAGCGCACGTAGCCCTTCCGCACGCAGTCGTGGAGGGCCTCCAGGGTCTCTTCGATGGGTGTCTCGTAGTCCCATCGGTGGATCTGGTAGAGGTCGATGTAGTCGGTTCCGAGACGCTGCAGGGAGTTTCGCACGCCGTCGAGGATGTGCTTGCGGCCGAGGCCGCCCCGGTTGGGGCGATCCTTCATGGTGAAGTAGACCTTCGTGGCGATGACGACCTCGTCCCGCCGGATGCAGTCGGCAAGGAGGTTGCCCGTGACCTCCTCGCTCACACCCAGGGAGTACATGTCGGCGGTGTCGAAGAAGTTGATCCCGGCCTCGACCGCCCGTTCGACGATGGGCGTGGCTTCTTCCTCGGATAGAACCCAGCTCCGCCAGCCCGGATCGCCGTAGCTCATCATTCCCAGACAGATGCGGGACACTTCGAGACCGGTGTTTCCGAGCTTGGTGTACTCCATGGGACTCCCTGGATGGGTTGGTTGCGCGAGAGCAGGGGGTGCGGCGCGGATCGTCGTGCGACGACGGGTTGTCGTTCAACGTAGGACGCCGGAGTGGCTGGAAAGTGCCGCTGGGTCGGTAGGGACCGGCTTCAGCAGGACCCGGCTTCTGCGGTGTAGGGCGTCCCGTCGATGACGGCCCCCTCCGGCGTCTCCTCCACGGACCACGTATCGACGTGGCTGCTCGCTGGAGAGGCGTCGGAGGCGGGTCGGGACTCGCTCGGGAATCTCATCCGCCAGCAGGCGCCCGGCCTCAGGACCGCCGTGCGCCGGGAGGAAAACAGTGTTACATATATGACACGGCGTTTTTCGAATGCTCCTCGAGCCCAGAGCTCGACTGCTCAGGGGGATCTCCGCTCGTCGGACTCCACGAGAGGGACGAGGAATGGGAACACGGGAAAGAAAGGAGCGAGAACGAGCAGCGATGCGCCGTCGGATCCTCGCCGCGGCCCGAGAGCTGTTCGAGAAGCACGGTTACGAGGGAACGACGATGCGGGGCATCGCCGATCGGATCGACTACACCCCGACCATCCTCTACCAGCACTTCGAGAGCAAGGACGCCCTCATCTCCGCGCTCGTCGCGGAGGACTTCCGGGTCCTCACCCGGGGATTGGTCGAGACGGGCCAGGTGGAGGATCCGGTGGTACGCCTGGTTCGCGCCATGGAAGAGTACGTCGAGTTCGCTCTGGACCATCCCCGCCATTACGAGCTCACCTTCATGAGCAGGGAGCACGGGGAGTCGGAAGGGGATGTGGTCGATGAAGGGTCGGCCGATGCGGGGAATGCAGGAGGCGTGGGGCCGAGGCCGGGATCGGTTCGGGGAGACGCGAGCCGAAAGGTGTACGCCTACCTCCGCCTCACGTGCGAAGAGGCCATCGCCATGGGACGGTTCCGGGAAGAGTTCCAGGATCCCGACGAGGTGGCCCGCATGGTCTGGTCCACCATGCACGGCGCCGTCTCACTTCATCTGGCGCGGAAGGAAGACCCGTGGATCGACTGGAAGG
>JBKHJU010000100.1:0-6835 GCA_046537985.1 Longimicrobiales bacterium | reverse complement strand
CCACGACCCCGCCCTCCCGGGCGGCCCGGACGGCCGCCTCTCCTTCCCGGACCCGGTCCTCGTGGCGCCCCGTGGCCGACGGCTGCAGGCGGATCGTGAACGTGGACCCCACCCCCACCTCGCTTCCCACGTCGAGCTCGTAGCCGAGCATCTGGCAGATGGACCGGGAGATCGTGAGACCGAGTCCCGTCCCGCCGTACCTTCGGCTGGTGGAGCTGTCGGCCTGCTGGAACGCCTCGAAGATGGCCTCGAGCCGGTCTTCGGGGATCCCGATCCCCGTGTCCTGAACGTGGATGGCCTGGGCGGTTCCGTCCGCCGACGCCTCGACGATGACGGCCACCTCACCCTCCTCCGTGAAGCGGAGGGCGTTCCCCACCAGGTTGATGATGACCTGCTTGAGCTTCGCCCGGTCGGTCTCGAGGGGGGCCGTTCGCTCGGGAATCTCGGGCCGGAGCTTGACCTTGTCTCCCTTGCTGGCCCGGACCTGTCCCTCGAGCTGGCCCAGGGTGTCCCGCACCAGCTTGTCGAGGGACACCTCTTCGATCTCCAGCTCCATCCGACCCGACTCCACCTTGGCCAGGTCGAGAACCTCGTTGATCAGGGTCAGGAGGTGCCGGCCGTTGCTCAGGACCCGCTCGAGGAACGTGATCTGCTTGTCCGCGAGGTTTCCTCCCTGGTTCTTCAGGAGGATGTTCGTGAAGCCGATGACCGAGTTCAGGGGCGTCCTCAGCTCGTGGCTCATGTTGGCCAGGAACTGGGTCTTGGCCCGGTTCGCCGCCTCGGCCTCCTCCTTCGCCAGGCGGAGCGCCTCCTCGGCCAGGATCCGTCGGGTCACGTCCCGCCCGAACGCCACCACCCCGGCGATGCCCCGGTCCTCCACGATGGGATTGAAGAAGTACTCGTAGTTCTTCGTCTGACCCTGGAACTCCTCGGTCCGGAGCACCGAGAAGCGCTCCCCCGAGAGGGCCTGGTCGTACTGGTCCCGGTACCACGCCACCTCGTCGGGGCGGAAGATCTGGGCCGGGTGATCCCCCTTCTGGGGCTCCCGCCCCGTCCGGGCCTCCTGGGAGAGGGCGAAGGCCGTGTTGAACTCGATGAGCCGGTGCTTCTCGTCCACGGACCAGATGGTGTCCCCGGTGCTCTCCACCAGGGCCTCGACGTTGGCCTGGGCGGCGGCCATCTCCCGCTCCACCCGCCGCTGCTCGGTCACGTCCCGGAAGATGCTCCGGATCGTCACCGGCACGCCGTTCTCGAACCGGCAGTTGGAGCTCCCCGAGCAGACCACCACCCGGCCGTCGGCGGCGACGAACTCGACCTCGATCCCCGAAGCGGGCTCTCCCTCCAGCACACGGCCGAAGGCTCGACGCGCGGCGCTCCGGGCACTCGGCGTCACGAAGTCCCACATGCTCCGCCCCGTGGCCTCTTCCTCCGAATATCCCAGGGTCCGGGCCCAGGCCCGATTCACGTACCGGATCTCGCCGTCCGGCGCCGTCGTCTGGATCAGGTCGTTGGCGTTGTCCAGAAAGTCCCGGAGGCGCTCCTCGTTCTCCTGGAGGACCCGCTCCGCCTTCCTCCGGACCGCCACCTCCCGGGCCAGGGCGTCGTTCGTGCTCTGGATCTGCTCCAGGGCCCGCTCTTCGCGCCGAAAGGTCACGTAGACGCTGATGAGGATCCCCGTCAGGACCGCCCCGTAGCTCACCACCTTGAGGAGGTGGGCGGCGTCGTACGCCCAGTCGTTGGGCTCCAGGGAGAAGGGCATGTACCCGATCTGCGCGACCGCGCTCACGATCAGGGCGATGACGAGCCAGTGCTCGAAAGGATCCCGACGCCACGCACCCTTCCACAGATATCCTCCCAGCGCCAGGGAGAAGAAGATCCCCGGAAGCAGATCCGCCGGGCGGTGGATGAAGAAGTCCGGGTAGTAGGCCGGGCGCGTGGGCACGAAAGCCACGAACCCCAGGATGAGGCCCGTGAGGAGGACCGTGGTCAGATAGACCGATCCTTCTTCCTCCCCTTCGGCTCCGCCCGCCCAGTCCGCGCGCCGCCACGACAGCCACGACACGAAGAGGAAGAGGGCCAGGAAGAGGCGGGCCCCGATCCAGGACCACGCCGTGACGTCCACCAGCTGCTGGGGAAGCTGTCCGGCGAAGAACCCGGAGCTGATGGAGGCGTGGTAGGCCTCGAGGATCGCCGTCCCCAGGAAGCCCGTGCCGATGAAGAGGTAGGTGCTCCGCTTCTTCGAATAGAAGCGGACCAGGGCCAGGGCTCCCGCCATGAAAGCCAGGACCGTGGAGGCCGTCTCGATGACGGTGTGGAGGTTCGGCCCGCTCCTCCAGGGGGAATCCCGGAGGACGAAGGGGCCGGCCGCGAGGACCAGCAGGAGGACCCAGTAGACCGTCGCCCGCTGGGGTGTCCGGTCCCGTCCCATGAGGCGGTCCAGATCCGGACGGCTCCCGCCGCCGCCCGCTTCCCGGGTCAGTCCGACGTCGTCAGACACCTCTCGATGGCCTCCATGAGGACATCTTCATCCACGATGGGCTTGGTGACGTACTCGTCGAAGCCCAGGGACAGGTACTTCTCCCGATCACCGGCCATGGCGTGCGCCGTCAGGGCGATCACCGGAAGGTCGGGGAGGCCCGCGGGCCCGCGGATCCACTCCAGGACCTCCGTGCCGTCCATCTCCGGCAGGGAGATGTCCAGGAGGACCAGGTCGGGGGTCTCCGCCTCGATGCCGGCCACGGCCTCCTTACCCGTCTCGTACTCCACGATCTCGTACTGACCCTCCAGGAGTGCCGACACCAGGAGCCGGTTGTCCGGGTTGTCCTCCACCACTGCGATCTTGGCGGCCATGGGATCCTCTGCTTCTTCGAGATTGCTGATCGGACCGATCGGAAGGATCGGCCCTCGGCGCGGTCTGGCGGGTCGGAGAAAACGCGGCGCACGGCCTCCGGCAGGGACCTCTCGCGACCCGCTACGGGCTCGACAGGGTCCGCAGCACCTCCTCCAGGGAGCGCTTCGCTTCCCGGAATTCCCTTTCCAGCTCCGGAAGCAATTCCTCCACCGCGTCCAGGTCTCCTTCGTCCGCCAACCCTTCCAACCGTGCCGCCCCCGCCTGAAGCCTGCGCGCCCCCAGGTTACCGGCACTGGACTTCAGCGAGTGGGCGCCCCTCTGGGTCTCCTCCAGGGAGCCGGTCTCCACCCCGGACCGGATCTGCGCCACCCGCTCCGGACCGTGCTCCATGAAGAGGTCGAGCATCTTCACCACGAGATCGTCTCCCCCCCACTCCCGGAGCCGATCCAGCGCTTCGCTGTCCAAGACTGCCAGGTCGTTCATCCCGCCGTTCCTTTCCGATCTCGGCGACCTGCCGGGCATCCCTTCAGTCTACCGGTGGCCGGGTGGACCAGCAATCGGGCCGTCCCCGATCCGATGCCCTATCGTCGGGCATCCCGGTCCGGATGGAAGAGGGCGTCGCCCCGCCTGGGAGGAAGCAGTGTCTCCACCACTCCGGGACCGGTCTCCCAGGCGTCGAAGGCCTCGGCGTAGCGCAGCCCCGCGGCCCTTCCGGCGCGCCGGAGCCGCTCCTCCAGCCACGCCCGATCACCGAAGCCGATGGCGTCCCGATAGAAGGCGGCGAGCTCGAAGATCCGATCCGCGTAGGGTTCCACGTCCACCGTCAATTTCGGAAGCCGCGAATGGAGGTCCCGGTAGGTGAAGACGGGACAGTCGGCCCGGTGGGGTGGCTCGGGATCCACGATCTTCGCGATCCGGGCCAGGGTGACGGCGTCCCTTGCGATCTGACCGGTGGCCTGATGGTCGGGGTGCCGGACACCTCTCACCCAGGATTCCCCCCAGGTCAGGATCCCGTCCGGTCGGATCCGGGAGTAGACCCGGGCGACCCGGACCGCGGCGTCGGGGCTCGCCTGGAGCCCTGTGTCGGGGAAGTCCAGGAAACGGGTCTCCACGTCGAGCATGTCGCCGGCCTGCCGCCCCAGGCGCTCTCTCCGGCGAGCCACCTCCTCGATAGGGACGGGCCCGAACGCCTCGGTCATCTCGCCCCGGGTCAGCCACAATATGACGACCCGATCGCCCCGCTCCCGCTGCTTCAGGATCGTCCCGGCAGCCCCCACCTCGTCGTCGGGGTGGGCCAGAACGACGAGGAGGGTGCGCCCGGAGTGGTCGGTTCCCGGAGAGTCGCTGGAATTCGCCGGCGTCACGGCTGCGCGGAAGCCCGGCTTTCCGCTCCCTCGCCGCGCGCTTCGGAACTTCCGGATCGGCCGGGTTCCGCTCCTGCGGCCCCGCCACCTTCGGCGTCGCTCGCGGCGCTGTCCACGGCGGACCTCAGGGCCCGGACGCCCGGCCCCGGACCCTCCTCGTGTCCGTAGACGGCGCCACCGGCCACCAGCACCGTCGCTCCGGCCCGGACGACCCGGGGTGCGGTCTCGGGAGAGACGCCTCCGTCCACCTGGAGCTCGGCGTCTTCGTTCCCGGCTCGCTCCAACGCCTGGCGGGCCCGGCGAATCTTGTCGGTGCTGGACGGGATGAAGGCCTGTCCTCCGAAACCCGGATTCACACTCATGACCAGAAGGAGGTCCAGATCGGGAAGGATGTCCGACACCGATCCCAGCGGGGTCGCCGGGTTCACGGCCACTCCCGCACGGACCCCCAGGTCGTGGATCTGCTGGACCGTTCGGTGGAGGTGCGGGCACGTCTCCCGGTGCACGGTCAGGCCGTCGGCACCGACGTCGGCGAAGACCTCGAGGTATCGCTCAGGGGAGTCGATCATGAGGTGGACGTCCAGGGGGAGGTCGGTGGCCCGTCGTGCGGCCCGAACCACCAGGGGCCCGATGGTGATGTTGGGGACGAAGTGCCCGTCCATGACGTCGACGTGGATCCACTCGGCCCCGGCCTCCTCCACGGCGGCGATCTCCTCGCCGAGCCGGCCGAAGTCCGCCGACAGGATCGAGGGGGCGAGCTTCACCGTCATGGGGCCTCCGGACGTCGGAGGGTCCGCACGCCGTCCTCGGTTCCCACGAGGGCGGTATCGGCCATCCCGAGGAAGAGACCCGTCTCCACGACTCCCGCCCGGGACTTCAGCGCCCGGTCCAGGCCCTCCGGATCGTCGAGCCCGTCGGAGAAGCGGCAGTCCAGTATGAAGTTGCCGTTGTCGGTCCGGTAGGGAGCGTCCGGCTCCTCCTCCCGGACCGTCACTTCGGCGCCCAGCTCCTCGGCGAACCGGCGCACCGGGGACATGGCGAAAGGGAGGGTCTCCACCGGAACGGGACCTCGGGTGCCCAGACGCTCCACGAGCTTGGTCTCGTCGGCGATGATGATCAGTCGGTCCGAGGCCTGGGCCACGACCTTTTCCCGAAGGAGGGCGCCGCCCAGGCCCTTGATCAGGTCGAGACCCGGCTCCACCTCGTCGGCCCCGTCTACGGTGAGCTGGATGAGGGGATCGTCGTCGAGGTTCGTCAGGGGAATGGCCATGGAGTGGGCCTCGGTGGCCGTCCGGACCGAAGTCGGGACCCCTCGGACGTCACCGAGCTCGCCGTCCCGGATCCGCCGGGCCAGCGCCTCCAGGAAACGGGCCACCGTGCTCCCGGTCCCGAGGCCCAGGACCATCCCGTCCTCGACCTCGTCCGCCGCGGTCTCCGCCGCCACCCTCTTCAGGTCCGCGACGCTCGTCACGCCCAGCCGCCGCGTCCGGGTTTCCGATCCGATCCCGATCCGGCCGCTTCCCTTCCCCGAGCGGTCAGGAGGGGAAATCCTTGAGGATGTCCTTTACCCGACCGGTCATCTCCAGCGCCTCGTCATAGGGCCGCTGCCACATGTTGCGGCCGAAGATGAGCCCGGTGGCTCCCGCCTCCATGGCGGTGCGCGCCTTGTCGAGGACGTCCTCGTCGGAAAGCTTGCTTCCCCCGCTGAACAGGACCAGGGTCCGTCCCGTGCTCTTCACCACGCGGCGGGCTCCTTCGCCGTAGTCGTAGTCGATCTGACGATACTTCTCAGGCTGCTGGTCGTCCTTGGGCCCGTGCTTGGGGATGTTCAGCTTGACCACGTCGGCCCCCAGCTCCAGCGCCATGCGGGCGGCATAGTCCACCGCGTAGAGGGAATTGCGGCCTCCCTTCTCCTCGATTGCCCCGCCCCTCGGGTAGGACCAGACCACCAGGGGCATTCCGTAGTGCTCGCACGCCTTCCGGAGGCCGGAGAGCTGCATGATGTCCTCGTCCTGCCTGGGAGAGCCCACGTACAGGGTGTAGCCCACGGCATCGGCGCCCAGGGCCACGGCCTCCTCCACGCTCCCCGTGAAGGTGGAGAGGGCCTCGTCGTCCGAGGGGATGTTCGTCTTACCGTTGAGCTTCAGGATGAGGGGGACCTGCCCGGCGTACTTGCTCATGTACTTCCGGGCCAGCCCGTAGTGACAGGCGATCGCGTTGTAATCGCCCTCCACCGCCAGACGCCACTGGAATTCGGGATCGGCTGAAGGCGGGTTCGGAAAGAAGTCGATGGGACCGTGCTCCAGACCCTGGTCGACGGGAAGCGCCAGAAGCGTCCCGTTCTTCAGCCCGTGCTCGTAGAGAATCCGATGGAGCCGGACCTTCTTGCCGGGCGACAGGTCCAGGTCGTCGAGGGTGGGGCGGGACACGTTCGCGTCCGCGGGAGCGTCGGGCGAGGCCGTTCCAACGGGTGTCATCGGGTCTCCTTTTCGTGAATTCCGGTCGAGTGACTTCCGGATCGGGCGCTCTCGTCACCAATCTATCCGAGGTGCCGTAGCCGTACCACTCTGCCGGATCCTCGTTCCTCCGGGCGGTGGCGCCGTGCCGGACCGAGGAAGAC
>JBKHJU010000099.1:0-6851 GCA_046537985.1 Longimicrobiales bacterium | reverse complement strand
GGGTGGAGACGGCGATTCCCCCGATGAAGTCCAGGTATACCTTCCCGTCCACCCCCCGGAGACGGGCGCCCCGGCCCCGGTGGAAGGCGATGGGCAGAGGGAGGTACGTGCCCAGGAGATGCTCCCCCGCCCGGTCCCGGATCTCGGCGACGGCAGGGTCGATTCCGTCCGCCGCTGTCGACGTGCCTCGCCGAGGAGCACCCTCCGTGGACGGGGACGTGCCGCGGGCGGCTTCCGGGCGGGTGGCTTCGTAGGATCGGCCTCCCACGGACCTCGCCGTCACGGCACCGGCCGGTCCGAGCGTGGTTCCGACCCGGGCCCTCCCCGTCACCAGGTCCAGGAGCGCATCCACGTCGTCCTCTCCGACGATGTGAGCGGCCCCGACTCCCCGCTCCAGCGACCCGAGGCACGCGCGGATCTTCGGACGCATCCCTCCCCACGCCGCTCCCTCGTCCAGGAGCTGCCGGGCCTCCTCGGGCGTCAGATGGGAAATCACGAACTCCTTCCCGTCGCGGAGCACTCCGGGAACATCCGTCAGGAGGACCAGGTGGGCCGCCCCGAGGGAGGAAGCCAGGGCGGCTGCGGCGTCGTCGGCGTTCACGTTGAACGTTCCGCCGGTCTCACTCCCCGCCACCGAGCACACCACCGGCAGGTAGCCGCCCTCCAGGAGCCGCTGAACCAGGCGCGTGTCGGCCGAGGCCACCTGACCCACCTGCCCGAGTCGGGCGGCCTCGGGATGGGGCGTCGCCTTCAGCGTGCCTCCGTCCTTTCCGGAGATGCCCACCGCGGGAATCCCCTCCTTCTGCAGCCCCGAGACCACCGACTTGTTGACCCGGCCCGCCAGAACCATCTCCGCGACCTCCATGACCTCGGGGGTCGTCACCCGCAGGCCGTCCACGAACTCGGTCTCGAGACCCAGGCGATCGAGGACGTCGGTGACGTGGCTCCCCCCTCCGTGCACCAGGACGGTGGGGACGCCGCTGTCATGGAGCCGGGCCAGGGTACGGGCCAGCTCCGGCGCCAGCCCTTCCGCGAGGACGCTCCCCCCGACCTTGAGGACGACGGGCCCGGCCGCTCCTCGTCCGGAATCCGATTGCGGCCCACGGCCCGGTGCGCTCCCGGCTCCCGGGGAGCTCGAGGGGGACTTCGTGGTCGCGTCGGAAGTGGTGGTTTCGGATTCCGTCATGGGATCTCGAGCCTCGTCCGTGGAGCTGCCCGTACCTTGCACCGCGTTCAGTTGTACTGGGTGTTGATCTGGATGTACTCCTCGCCCAGGTCGCACGTCCAGACCGAGGCGGATTCCTCTCCGAGTCCCAGGTCGATTCGCAGGAGGACGGTCTCCTCGGACAGGACGGCACGACCCGGACCGATGCTCCCCGGGACTCCGATTCCGTTCCGCACGAGCTGGACGTCCCCGACCCACATGGCGATCCGCTCCTCCCTCACGGGAACTCCGGCGCTCCCCACCGCGGCCATGATCCGGCCCCAGTTCGAGTCCCCGCCCCGGATCGCCGTCTTGACCAGGAGGGAGTTGGCCACCCGCTCGGCGCATCGGGCACCCTCCTCCACCGTACGGGCTCCGTCCACCCGGACTTCGATGAGCTTGTGGGCTCCTTCGCCGTCCAGGGGAATCATTCGGGCCAGCTCCTTCGCCACGGCAGCGAGGGCGGCGGCGAAGGCCTCCAGCTCCACTCCTCCCTCGATGGCGGGGGCGGCGGCAGCCCCGTTGGCCAGGAGGAAGACGGCATCGTTGGTGCTCGTGTCCCCGTCGACGGTGATCCGGTTGAAGGAAACGTCCACCGCTTCCTTCAGCGCACGGCGAAGGACCTTCGGAGGGATCCGGGCGTCGGTGGTGAGGAATCCCAGCATGGTGGCCATCCGGGGATGGATCATGCCCGCACCCTTCGCCATTCCCCCGATGGTGACCTCTGTTCCCCCGGCCTCGACGGTGGCCGATATGGTCTTGGTGAAGCTGTCCGTGGTGAGGATCGCTTCGGAAGCCGACGCCCCCGACGCTTCGAGGTTCATGGCGACCCGGGAGATGCCGTCTCTCAGGAACTCCATCGGGAGCTGCTCCCCTATGATCCCCGTGGAAGCCACCAGAACCTGGGCCGGCTCCACGGCGAGGGCATCGGCGGTCAGAATCGCCATCTCCCGGGCGTTGGCCATCCCCTGGTCTCCGGTGCAGGCGTTGGCGTTGCCGCTGTTCACCACGATCGCCCGGGCATGACCGTCGGCGATGGCTTCCTCGCAGTACCGGACGGGGGCGGCCCGCACCTGGTTGGTGGTGAAGGTGGCCGCCGCGGTGGTGCCCTCCTCCTCCGAGTACAGGAGGGCCAGGTCCGGCTTTCCCGCCTTCTTGACGCCGCAATGGATCCCGGCGGCTCGGAATCCCCTGGGAGCGCAGACGTCTCCGGGAATGCTCAGGGAAATGTGGGAGCGCTCCACAGTCCCTCCTCCTCGTCGATTCCGAACATGGCGTTGAGATTCTGGATGGCCTGACTCGCCGCCCCTTTCCCCAGGTTGTCCAGGGCGGCCAGGGCCACCCCGACGGCCCGTTCCGGGTCCACCCGGACACTCACGTCGCAGAAGTTGGAGCCCAGGGTCGACCGGGTCTCGGGAAGGCCGTCCTCCAGGAGTCGGACGAAGGGCTCCTCGTCGTACGCGTCCCGGTAGAGGGTCATGACCCCTTCCTGGTCGACCGACCGGGACATGCGGAAGTGGCACGCGGCGAGGAGCCCCCGGGACATGGGAACCAGGTGGGGGGTGAAGAAGACGCCCCCCGTGGCCCCGAGGCGGGACAGGTTCTGCTCCATCTCCGGCGTGTGGCGGTGGGCCCCCACGCCGTACGGTCGCACGTTCTCGTTCACTTCGACGAAGGTGGTGTGGGCCGCCGGGGAGCGGCCCGCTCCCGACGCCCCCGACTTGGCATCCACCGACACCGGCCCGTCCAGGAGCCCGGCCCGTGCCAGGGGGTAGAGGGCCAGGGCGGTGGCGGTGGGATAGCAGCCCGGATTCGCCACCAGGCGGGCCTTCGCCACCTCGTCACGGTGGAGCTCCGTGAGCCCGTAGACCGCCTCCGGGAGGAGCTCGGGAGCCTTGTGCTCGCTGCCGTACCACCGGGCGAAGACCTCGGGGTCCTTCAGGCGGAAGTCGGCGCTGAGGTCGATGACCCGGACGCCCCGCTCCAGGAGGCTCGCCGCCAGCTCCATGGCCAGACCGTGGGGGACGGCCAGGAACACCACGTCCGAGTCGGCCGCGAGGATCTCCGGGTCCGCGTCGACCAGGACTCCGTCCTCCAGGTCCCGGAGGGCCGGCCACGCCTCCCGCACCTTCCGCTCGGCCCACCGGCGGGCGGCGAGGTGCACGATGGTGGTGTGGGCGTGTCCCCGGAGCCACCGGAGAAGCTCTCCTCCCGTATATCCGGTAGCCCCGGCGATGCTCACCCGGATCCGATCGCCCCCACCGGGTCTCTCGGGTGCCGTCGACGATTTCTCCACGTCATCCCGCCTCGAGTTGAATGTCCCGGCCTCCCGCGCCGGAGGACCGGATCAGAACGAAAAAAGCCCGGCCCCCGTCGAAGAGGGCCGGGCTCGAGATCGTGGAATCCGGTCCGTCAGCGCTTCCGCGCAAGCACGTGATTCCCCGACGCCGGCCCCTCACGAGGGCTGCGGCTGCGAAGCGGTCGGCGAACACGTCGTGATTCGTTCACGGCTCGAATCGAATCCTCCCGGAGGTTCAACGATGCCCGACGATAGAAAGGTGGAGGGCCGGATGTCAAGATCGCGATCGCGGGCGATCGCGCGGGTCCGACCCGGTCCGGCGTGGACGAAAGAGGCCGGACCCTGAAGCCCGCAGTGCGAAAAGGATCGAGGCTGAGCCTTCGGGTATCCACGGAGCGCCCTCGATGGGGGACCTGCGGCAGGAGCGGGTCGGAGCGACCACCCCGGACGGTAGGGGTATGAAGGGGATGAATCGGTCGGAGTGGAGGGCCCAGGGATCGAACCTGGCGGGCGGTCGAAACCGCGCGGGCCCCCGACTGGCGCCCCCCTGATCACTCCGAATGGGTATTCGAAGTGCCGCGCCTCGACGTAAGTGCATCCAGCATGCCACGAAACGACGGGACATGGCAATCGACTGATATGTAGTGCGTTACGTACGTGCTCTTCATGGGAAGATTGAAGCTGCGGCGCAGGCAGGTGTGGACGGGCGGGCCAGCCGTGTTGCGATCTCGCAACGCGTCTCACGGCTCCGGTGCGGGGTGGGGGGATCCCGGATCGTCGGAAGGTCCGCCCCCGGACGACCGGCGCGGCGCCGCCCCCCCACCGGACTCCGACCCACGCCGCCTCAGGAGCCACCACGTATCGACCGCGAAGGAATGGACCAGGAGGAGGAGAGCCCCCATCCCGGCGGCGCTGGCGAGCCATGAAGGGATGATGGGCCCGAGACAGACGAGGAGCACGACTCCCTGGACCACGCACACGGTCTTGCGGCGAAAGCTCTCCGGAAGCTCACCGGTGAGAGCGGGCAGGATCCAGCCCGCCGCCACGAAGAGGTATCGCATTCCGCCCACCAGGAGGATCCAGGCTCCGACCTTTCCCGAGCCCAGGACCAGAACCGAGAGGCCCAGGAGCAGGAAGGCGTCCAGCTCCATGTCGAATCGTGCCCCGAAGTCGCTCGTGGTGCCGGTCCGGCGCGCCACCCGCCCGTCGAGGCCGTCCAGGGACATGGCCACCGTCGCCAGTACGATCACCCACCACCGGGCTTCGGAACCCAGCTCCGGGGCGAGGGGGGCCAGAGCGACCACGGGAAGCGCCAGGGCGGCGCGCCCGAAGGTGATGCGGTTGGCGCTTCCCAGCCCCGGACCCAGATTCGCCGACGGGCCCGGGTGGGTCGCCGCCAGGAGAGCCGCCAGAGCCCCGTAGAGGCCCAGGGAAAGGGCGACATAGGTGGCCGAGAGCTCCAGAAGCCACCACGTTGCAGCGGTGATCGATCCGTACGGGACCAGGCCGAGGGCGAGGTCCCGAAGGACGCCCGGACCCCGGCCGAAATCGAGTGCCGACATCGCCATGGGACACGATGCCTGAAGAGCTCGTCGCACGCCAGCTCTGGATCGAGGCCCCGGGACGGGCCCGGATTCGCGAGGCGATCCTCGCTCCCCCGGGACCGGGCCAGGTTCTGATTCGGACCCGTTACTCCGGGATCAGCCGGGGAACCGAATCCCTCGTCTTCCGGGGCCGGGTGCCCGCCTCCCAGGGCGCGGCCATGCGGGCCCCCTTCCAGGAAGGAGACTTTCCCGGCCCGGTGAAGTACGGGTATCTGAGCGTGGGAGAGGTGGTGGACGTTCGCGAGGGAGCGGGCCCGGTCGACGGCGTGGGCGTTTCCGACGGAGCGATCGCGGCCGGAGGACCGGGTAGCCTCGCCGGGCGAACCGTCTTCTGCCTCCATCCGCACCAGGATCTCTACGTGGTTCCGGCGGGTGCCGTCACCCCACTTCCCGCGGGGGTGCCTGCGGAGCGGGCCATCCTGGCCGGGAACATGGAGACGGCCCTCAACGCGGTCTGGGACGGGAATCCCGCTCCGGGCCAGCGGATCACGGTGGTGGGTGCGGGCGTCGTGGGCCTCTCCATCGCCTGGCTCTGTGGCAGAATTCCCGGAACGCAGGTGACGGCGGTGGACGTGAATCCGGCGCGGGAGGAAGCGGCCTGCGCCCTCGGCGTCGGATTCGACGGAGAGATCCCGTCGGAGGCCGGATCCGACCTGGTCTTCCACGCCAGCGGGACGCCGGAAGGGCTCCGGGATGCCCTCAGGGCCGCTTCGGCGGACGGCACGGTGGTGGAGGTGAGCTGGTTCGGGGACACGCCGGTCGAGCTCCCCCTGGGCGAAGAATTCCACTCCCGGCGCCTGACGCTCCGGAGCAGCCAGGTGGGTGCCGTCCCACCCTCGCACCGCAGTCGGTGGAGTCGGAAGGAGCGTAGGGAGCTGGCCGTGGGACTCCTCCGGGACTCCCGACTGGACGTCCTGATCACTGGAGAGAGCCCGTTCGAGGAGCTGCCCGGGGTCCTGCACGACCTGTCACGAGATCCAGGAGACGCCCTCTGTCATCGCATTCGTTATTCGGACCAGCGGCGGGACCATGGCGGGCATCCACCTGGATCACAGCGGGATGAAATACCGTAAACGAAGTTTTATCAGCATCTTGACACCTATGACCTCCAGGAGCTTATACACGTGTACAGCCTGACCGTACGGGATCACTTCATGATCGCACACAGCTTCCGGGGAGAGGTCTTCGGACCCGCCCAGCGCCTCCACGGAGCCACCTACGTGGTGGAAGTCACGTTCCGGAAGCCCGAGCTCGACGATCACGGCCTCGTGGTGGACATCGGACGGGCCGGAGAGGAGCTCGGTCGCATCCTCGACGGGCTGGACTATCGTAACCTCGACGAAGTCCCGGAGTTCGAGGGGCGGAACACCACGACCGAGTTCCTGGCCCGAGTGGTGTTCGATCGGATGGCCGAAGCGGTCCGCCGGGGGCGCCTCGGCGACCCCGCCCAGGGAGTCGACCGGATCGAGGTGATCCTCCGGGAATCCCAGGTGGCATGGGGCGGGTACGAAGGAGCGGTGTGACCCCGGTTCACGACTCCTTTCCCTCGCCCCGGTCCGCTCCCCCCGGCGAGGGTCGAAGGCTCCACCTGATCGGTCCAGGGGCGCTGGATCGGGCCACCGGGGGCGACCGATACGACGCCCGGATGGTCATGGAGCTCCGGTCCAGAGGCTGGGAGGTCACCGTCCATGGTGTGGAAGGTGACCTTCCCCGGAGCGACGAATCGGCCCGGAACGCGCTGGGC